>CAZBGH010000093.1:0-6623 GCA_964491335.1 uncultured Methanosarcinales archaeon
TCATTTGCAAAGCCAAACGGAATAAAACCAATAAATCCTCCAATAGCAACTTTAGTATTCTTGTCACTTGCCTTTACAGAGGACATTGATCCTATAACTACGGCAATCATGCCTATAAATATTAATACTATGCCTATTGGCACAAGACTCTTTATATCCATAAAATAGAAGTAAAGGCCGTACATTTATTAAATTTTACTATGTTCATTGAATTTCAGTATAAGAGGTAAAAATAGGTAAGGATCATTTACAAAACTTTACAAAACCTTTCCATTTCGAAACCTTTATATATAAGAGATATTCTAATATAGATTTCTGTATATTAATATATAAAAGAGGTGAAACCCTTGGTTAGTGAAATAGCAGAAAACAGAGTAGCAGAAAAGCCACAGGAAGAATTTAACTATATAACACAATTTTCTGTGTTTAAGGACAATGTTGACTCCTGGGTAAAGCATATTAATGCTGAAATGGGAAACATGGGGATGGTGTCAAGGATTCTAAGAGAAAATATTGATAATACTGAGCATAATTACGAGCTGACACAAGAGATGAGGCAGGAGATTGAGGAATTAAAACAGGAAATCAAGCTCTTAAAGATAATACAGCTTACCATGCTTAAATCTAAGATAGTTAAATAGGGTAAACAACAAAACTGAGAACTAAGAAACAGAAATATTTTTTGCTGTTTACAACTTTTTTATCCTAGAAATAAAAAACGGCATTAATACATAGATGATACATGCTGTTTTCCAAATAGTAAAAGACATTTATATTGCTCTAAATCTTGTGTCTTTTACTAAAATTAAGCAACATTTTTAAGTATAATATATCTCTTAGATACTATGCAAACAATGTAAGAAAAATCCAATAAAATAGTTCCTTTATTACCTTTTGGGTTTAATACCCCGCAGCTTGCTGCTGTTGGGAGCTTCATTAGGATTAAACTAAAAATTAAGCCTCTAATTCAGTTTCCAGTTTTTTCATAACTTTATCTAGGCAATAAAATAAATTGCGGTCAACCATTTCTGCTGATGCAGACTTGCCATTAATTATTACTCTTCCATGTATTTCATATTTCTCTCCCTTTTCTCTTTCATGGACTGGTTTCATTGTTACATGCAATTTCTGAAAATTCTCACTATGGTCCGCAAGCTTTTTAGCAAAATTGCCAACGATTTTCTTTAGAATTATCATACTGCCAGGATCAATATAGCTGAAGCCAGAAAGCTCAATATTACCTCCTAAGTTTAAAGTGTCATCTGCCATATAATCACTATCTTAAAATCCTAAATAAACTTGTATATAAAGATATCGAATAGGAGGGCTGAGAGCCTAAAGTTAAGGCAACTAATATGCATTATCATTCTTCTATTTTATGTTGTACTTTTGATTTTTTATTATTTGCAACGTTCGTGTATCTTGTATCCATGTCAGCTAGTGCAGTTTACATCACTGATTAGTGGACTTTTGGCAAAGCCTCGCAGGTATTTACAGAACCGCAGTTCTATACTTGCTAACAAGGCTCGTATGCAAATGTCAGAAATGCTTTGCATGTCGAGAATCACTGATTCTCGAGCATCATCGAAAATTGCCTTGCGATTTATCGAGATTTCTGAGCACAGTCGGAAATCTTTGATTTTCGATGTTTTATAATAAAACTCAATTTTTATAATCAATCCCCACAACTCTTTACTAACTGCCCATTGATAAATTCTACTTTACAAACCTTAGCTTCTTCAGAATTATTTTTATCCTCAGTTTTATTCCTTCCAATTTCTGGATCCTCAACCACGGCAGATGATGTCACAGCAGAAGCTGATGCTTCTACTTCTTCATTAATTTCGTTAATAACAACTCCTTTATTGTGTTTTCTCATTGCATGAAAAGGTGTTGACAGTTTTCCATTAGGTAAAGTAAATACCTCATCACCTTTAATTTCTAGTATGCTATCATTTACTAAAACTTTGTATTTTCTATCTTTATATTTCTGGAACTCATTTTGCTCGGCTTGCACAGATAAGATTGGATATCTGCTACCATCTCTATAAATTGTAATGCCTTTCAATCCTTTTCTCCACGCTTCAAGATAAATATTTGAGATAATCTCTGGATCAATGCTTTCAGGCAGATTTACTGTTGAGGAAATGCTGTGATCAATATACCTCTGACATACTCCTTGTATTAAAACCCTTTTCTCAGGCTCTATATAATGAGCTGTCCTAAAAAAGAAATTAGGCAGAATTCTTTTTAACTCGTCTACATCATTTGCAGCATCAACTTTACTTTGAAGACCTATCATATCAATATAAGCCTGGGCAGTCGAATGGAAAACTTTGAAAAATTTATTTCCAAAACTTTCAGAACGCCTTGTATAATATAAAGCAAATATTGGCTCTATGCCTCCAGAAACACCAATATAGTTCTTACCATTATGTGCAAATCCTAAAACTATGTTAGATATTGTCCCAGTTGGAGCAATTGATAATATAGCAATGTTTCTTAACCCTTTCTGCTTTACTAACTCTTGCACTTCTGGCTCAAGGCATTCTTGGAAAAAGCTGCCACGAGCATATTTTTCATAGTCCCATATTGGAGATACCCCTTTTTCTTCAGCTATAATAGCTGATGATTCATAAGCCTTGTTAGCAATAAACTTGGTTACTTTTTCCATTAATGCAATGCCTTCATCACTATCATAGGCAATGGATAATTGGTTGAGCATATCAGCAATCCCCATTATACCTAGACCAATTCTTCTAGTTTCTTTTGATGCTATTCTTTGCTTCTCTAATGGATTAAGGAACTCGTTCCACGCAACAACACTGTCAAGAAATCTTACTACGTCAATTGTTACCTCTCCGAGAGCTTTCCAGTCTATCCTTACTTTTTCTGTGTAGCCATCTATAACAAATCTTGAAAGATTAATACTACCTAAATTGCAGGCACCACCATCTTCTAGAGGCACTTCTGCACATGGATTAGTTGAAACTATTGGTTTACCAACATAGTTACTCGGAGAATATTTTGACATGGTTGTCCAGAAAATCAATCCAGGCTCGGCAGTTTTATAATTGCCAGCCACAAACAAATCCCATATCTGCCTTGCCTTCACTAATCTTTTAATTTCACCGCACTTATCAGAGCCAAAATATAGCATAAAGTCTCCTGCATTCTTAACAGCAAGATCATAGCTCATATTTGTTCCGATTATATAGTCTCCAAATATGTCTCTATTATTAATATCATTTAAACCCTCCCATGATACATCTGCCCCAAAAGTACTAAGGAAAGAATTTAATTCAGCAACAGACTCAAATTTCTCAAATAACTCATACTCCTTAATATTTTTTGAAGGGATACCAAAAGAATAATGTATATCATCACCCTGGAATACACTTTTAATAGTGACTTTGTTATATTTCTTATAAACCAATACTGCATCTTTTCCATAAATTGTTTCTTCTTCTACAGCTTTCATGAATTCATCAGAGGCTTTTAAAGAAATATTTGCAAACCTAACTTGTGTATTTTCTCTAACTTGGTTTTCAATCACCCTCAGCTCTTGCTCATTAAACAGATTGCTCCATTTACATTGCTCTACAATCTGTTTTGTAACCCAATTAGGCTGCCTCTTGATATTACAAAAACGCAGTACATCAGGATGCTTTACATCCAAAGTAAGCATTAAAGCCCCTCTTCTGCCACTCTGACCAATAAGTCCAGTAGTTAAGGAATATAATTCCATAAAAGAAACAGCGCCTGTTGATTTATCAGCTGCATTATGCACAACAGCATCCTTTGGCCTTAAATTTGAGACATCTACACCTATTCCTCCACCGTAAGAATAAGTTCTAGCACATTCGTAAGCAGTTTTATAGATAGATTCAATATTATCCTCTTCAATAATAGATACAAAGCAGTTTGCAAGGGTCTTAAGCCTGTAAAGGTCACCTGCACCTGCAATCACCCTTCCGCCTGGTAAAAAATAGCCGTTATATAATATGTTATAGTATTTTAATGCATATTCCTCTTGTTTTCCATTACTTTCCACTGCAGCCATAAATGAGGCAAGCCTTGCAAAAACCTCTTCTGGCATATGCTCTATCAGCTTACCTTTCAAATCTTTCAGATAATATTTATTCTTGTAAATATTGATGGCAAGATCATTATTGCCTAAATAATCTGGATGTACAGGAATTTCACTTACATTCTGCATCTTTTTAAGCATCATAAGAAGATTTTTATAAGCATCAACAATACTTTTATCAACCATCTTAAGCAACTTACTCTGATGGTTAAACATCATCTGTATAGAATCAGTGTCATCATCACCCATAATTATATTCTCAACCTTCATTATCAACACCTCTAAAATCCAACATCTCTAATAGATTACTCTTTTTTAATTTTATTTTTTTTGTAATATTTGGTTACGTTGTCTCCATGTCCGCCAATGAATTATTAATATTGTTAAACTTTGCAACGGTTCGTGTATTTTGTATCCCTGTCCGCTAGTGCACTTTACAGCACTGATATAGGAACTTTGTTCCTAAATCCATCACTACGTTCAGGATATCGAAACTAACGTTTCGGAACCACTAGTCATGGTAAGCGGACTTTTGGCACAGGCACGTAGGTATTTACAGAACAGCAGTTCTGTACTTGCTAACTTGCCTCGTAGTGCAAATTTAATTCTTTTTAGTTATATGTATTTTTATGGGTTGGCGGACATGGTAGACACAATGCGAAACGTTTGCTAATTATTATAAAATCTTTTTATTAATGTACTAACCGCAGACACCTTGTGGCTCGTTTGCAAATTATAATATAATAGTGAAATAAATTTTGTTGCTATAATACTATTTAATCAATTTAATTATCTCTTTATGCAACTCATCAATATCTTCAAACTCTTTATAGACTGATGCAAACCTGATATATGCTACTTTATCAAGTTTCCTTAATTTTTTGCTAACCAAGTCTCCAATAACCTTACTTGGGATTTCAGTTGAATCCTGGGTTCTTAGCTCAAGCTCAATGTCTTCAATTATCTGCTCAATTTTTTCATCAGGTACAGGTCTCTTTTCACAGGCCTTTAAAATACCCAATTTTAACTTTTGCTTATCAAATCTTTCCCTGGAGTTATCCTTCTTGATGACAGTTAAAATTACATTTTCTATGCGCTCATATGTTGTAAAGCGCTTTTCACACTGCAAGCATTCTCTTCTTCTTCTAATTATGTCTGTAGTTTCCTGCTCTCTTTTATCTACAACCTTTGTTTCGGTATAGCCACAAAATGGGCACTTCATAGTAGTAGACCACCACAAGATATTGTGCCTTTACTTAAAAATTAACACAAGATGTTGTTGTTTTCAACAATTTTCTGCAAGATGTTATTTATATAGTTTTTGGTTTGACTATTTGTAATGTAATTGCTATGCAATAAAACTGCTCAGAACTGTTCGGCCTTTTGAAAAAGAGGCATGCCATAGAAACTAACGAATGTTTGTTTACTTAATAAATCTATGATTTTATCTGCAATAAATTTTAGGTTTATTACATCTTCTTCATTGTATTCAATAAGAAGGTTTAAGTAATGATTGTCTCCAGTTGCTTTATACATCTTATATAATTTAATAATATCACCATTATACAATTTTTCTACAACCGCATTTTGCCTTCTTATTCCAAGCTTTCTTTCTATATCTTTCAAACCTCCTTTAAGACCAAGCCTTTGACAAGCTGTCTTAAGGTCAAAGTGTGGGATATTTGGCAATAAACTAGGGTACCTTTTTATTAAAAAGGGAATGTCAAAAGTAGATCCATTGTAAGAGACAATAAGTTTGTATTTTTCAAGCTCATTTTTTAAATACTCCATATCCATATTTATTCCTTTTATCATAACTTTAGTATTAACACCATCAAATAAACCTATAACTGTTATATCATCTGCGTTAGATACCCCAGTAACTTCAATATCTAAAAAAACAGCGTCTTCCTTGAAGAAGTGATATAGTCTCCAAGTTTCAGATGAGGGAAGAACATTTACAAAGTATGAAGAATCAAAATTATAAAGGGCAGCCTGGGCCTTTCTGAGCTGCCTGTCATAGTAGGATTTCCTTGCTTTTGAAAGACCTTTGATCCTATCAGTAGAAACGAACTTATCCCAAGAGGTGATCCCAATTTTCCATAAATTCTTTTCTGTTATCCTGTCAATCTTATCCAAGAATATGAAAGATTTTTGTATCAAATTAACCTCCTTTGTAAATAGCCTACTTACTATTTTATTTTGTCCTTTTAATGCTTATAAGAATATTAAGTTTAAATAATTATCCCTTCAAGACATGTCCAGTGACCAGTGCCCATTATATAGTTTATATAAAATTTATATAAGGAAACCAATCTCTATGCTGTTGTTTCTATGAATAAAATTTAGTAAATATTTTAAACATCGGAATTCCACCCTCCCTATTCCATATCCCTCTGAATGGTGGTTTTTGACAATTTTGACAATACTCTATTTTTACAGGAAATTTACAGGAACACAATGGCAAAAATATATTTGCAAACTCATGGATGCTCAGCTAACATTTCAGAATCTGATATAATGAGAGGTCTGC
>CAZBGH010000094.1:0-6599 GCA_964491335.1 uncultured Methanosarcinales archaeon
GAAAAATCACTGTGAAATCTAAAGTAAAGATTGAAAGAATTAATAATAAAGAGAATATTATTATTGAAGAAATACCCTACATGGTAAACAAATCACAATTAATAGAACAGATTGCAGCTCTAGTCAACCACAAGAAAATAGCGGGTATATCAGATATAAAAGATGAGAGTGACAGAGAAGGGATGAGAATAGTTATTGATATTAAGCCTTCTGCAAATTCTGAAGTTGTGATGAACCAGCTCTATAAGCATACAAGGCTTGAAGATTCTTTTGGGATAATTATGCTTGCGCTAGTTGATAATCAGCCTAAAATCTTATCATTGAAGTCGTTAATATTAGAATTTGTTAGACATAGGCAAACAGTGATTAGAAAGAGAACAGCCTTTGATCTTGATAAAGCAGAGAAAAAAGCCCACATTCTCGAGGGGCTTCTCATTGCATTGAAGAACATAGAGGAAATAATCAGGCTAATCAAGAAAAGCAAGTCTGTTGAAGATGCTAGGAAAACCCTAATTTCCAGATTTATGCTAAGCATTGATCAATCAACTGCAATTCTTGAGATGCGGTTACAAAGATTGACCTCATTAGAGCAGGAGAAAATCTTGCAAGAGCATAAAGATCTTCTAAAATTAATAGTAGAATTAAAATCTATACTTGCATCTGAAAAGAGAATACTTGAAATAATTAAAAATGAGATGACAGAATTAAAAGAGAAATATGGGAATGAGAGAAAAACTATGATAAGTGATGAGGAAGTTGAATTAGAGATGGAAGATTTGGTAGCAAGTGAAGAAAATATTATTACAATGAGCAATGACGGATATATTAAAAGACTACAAGTAGACTCCTATAGGCAACAAAAGCGAGGTGGTAGAGGAATTATAGCAGCAACTATAAAAGAAGAAGATACAATCAGGCACTTATTCTCTGCAAATACGCATAACTCCATTCTATTTTTTACAAATAAAGGAAAAGTATACTGGTTAAAGGTCTATCAAATACCAGAGACAAGTAGGCAGGCAAAGGGTACAGCTATTGTAAATCTTTTAGAAATGGAGAGTGGCGAAAAGATAACTGCGCTTATCCCAGTTGAAGATTTTAGTAAAGGGTTTATCATATTTGCAACAAAAAAAGGCATAGTTAAAAAATGCGCAACTCAGCTATTCTCAAAACCAAGAAAAACTGGCATCATTGCAATAAGCCTAGATGAAGACGATATGCTAATTAATGTTGAATTAACTAATGGCAATCAACAGATGATAATAGCCACAGCAAATGGGAAAACTATTAAGTTCAACGATAGAAATACAAGAGCAATGGGCAGGACCGCTGCAGGAGTCATTGGAATAAGACTAGAAAAAAGTGACTATGTAATAGGAATGGAGCCAGCAGATGATAAGGGCAGTTTATTAACAATAACAGAGAATGGCTATGGTAAAAGATCTGCAATCTCAGATTATAGGCTCATAACCAGAGGCGGCAGTGGGGTTATAAACATTATTTGTTCTGAAAGAAATGGCAAAGTTGTTGAAATAAAGGCAGTTGATGATAAAAATGAAATTTTAATTATTACCAAGAAAGGAATTGCTATAAGGATACCTATGAAAGATATTTCTATAATAGGAAGAAACACACAAGGAGTTAGGCTAATGAAATTAGAACAAGATGATAAAGTAGTGGCAGCAACTAAAATAGTAAAAGAAAATAATAACTATGATGAAGAGATTCCTACTCTTCATTCCAATCAGTCATCAGAATAACTCTATATTAAATAAACCTACATTAATAGTCTTTTGCAAAAACAGGATGATAAAACCTAATACCCACTTCTTTAACGCATATATCTTGCTCATGATTTGGTAGAACTTCAACATAAAATAAATATGGGGATCCATCAATAGTCTTTTGGTTACCGGAAGCTCCAAACACGGCACTAGAGTGCCTTATAGCATCTGTGTCCATACCTTCTACAATAACTTCTAAATCATTTTCTATATCTAAATGTGTTGACCCAATAATACCGTCGTGAATAGGCACAGTTATTCCATTCTGACTAGGGACATCTACAATAGTTACGTAATCTCTTAACTCCAACCTTTTTATCCCATTATTAATAATCTTTTGTAAAATCACTTTAGACCAATTATCCCCAGGAAGATATATAATTGGATCAAGAGGCACCATAAGAAGCCCATCATCAATTACTCTACTTTTCTTATCGACTCTAACTATCCCTGATTTGAGGTAACTCAGAAGCTCTTCTTTTTCCACTCCACTTTCAGGATCTCTAACATAAAATTTTCCTAACTTTAATCCTGCATGGAAGAAATCTCCAATCTGCCATTTTCTTGGATTATAGCTTCCAATAAAACTATATAAAAAAATATTTGCACGTATCACGTTGCCTACTATCCAAGGCTTAGATCCATATTCTACAGCATTGAGACCACTTCTAGCTATTGCACTCTTAAGAGTAAAAGATGGAGTGAGCATCTTTTCTTGATAAAAAGCTTTGTGCTCAGGACTAATTTGAACCTCTACATTCACAAACATGAAATTTGCATAATTTTCAATAGTATCTACTATTACAGCATCTTCAGTGTGGTGTAAACTTTCCTTTACCATGGTTCTTTTTTGGAAATCTGCTTATTTAAAAATCTATTGCCATTAATTTTGTAAATATTAGTAAAAGACACAAGTTTTAGGACAATGCATAGTGTCTTTTACTATAGAGAACGAACTAAATATCCATAAAAATTGTTTAGTTCGTTCTAATATAGCAAATACACTTTCTATTACAAAAATTTACTCCATTTGCTATAATTAGAAAACGACAGCTATTGTCCATGTATTTTTGTTGTTTTCTATATCTAAGCAACCTTTAAATAAAATCATCCATTCTACTAATATATGAAAGGTCTGGCAATTACTCATAAAGGCATAGAAGACATATCTGCACTTGAGATTGATGAGTTGATTAAGCAGAAAGCAGAGATTAGAGATCAATGTGTAGTTTTCCCTATTAAGAAACTAGAAGATTTATGTTCACTTTGCTACAAAGCACAATCTTTAGCTAGAGTTTTGCTATTGGTGGACAACTTTGAGATTGATGCAGATTTACTAAAAGAGGCTAAAGAAAAAATCTTGAGACTAAACCTAAAAGATTGGCTACAAAATAGGAAATTTGTAGTTAGATGCCTAAAACAAGATTTTGAAAACGCAACAACACCAGAGATTGAAAGCAGTGTTGGAGAATTTCTGCTGGAGAATGCTAGAGGTAATAAGTTAAAGGCTAAGGTAGATTTAAGAGAACAAGATATTATATTCCTTTGCTATATTAATAAGAATTATTTTTATCTTGGCATAGACTTTTCTGGCTTTGATTTAAGTAAGAGGTATTATAAATTGTTTCAGCATCCAGAATCATTAAAAGGCAATATTGCTTACTCCTTGTTAAGAATTGCGGATTATAAACCTAGGCAATTATTAGTTGACCCTTTTTCTGGAAGCGGAATTATACCAATAGAGGCAGCATGCTACTCATACAATTTTCCAGTCAATTATTTCATAAAAGACAAATTTGCTTTCCTTAAGTTTATGAAATTTAATTTTAATTCCATTGATAAGAAGATTAAAACACCAGGAAAGGTTGCTATTTTAGGTTTTGATCACAACCCTCTATATGTTGAAAGTGCTAAGAAGAATGCTACTATTGCAGGAGTGAATAAATATGTTTCGTTTTCAAGAATAGCTGTAGAGTGGCATGATACTAAGCTAGAAGAAAGCTCAGTTGATGTTATAGTTGGCAATCCTCCAAGTGCTTCTAAAATTATGCCTGAAAAAGAGATAAGGAAATTATACCAAGAGTTGTTTTATCAAGCAGACTTTATATTAGCAAATAAAGGAAGAATAGTATTAGCTTCAAGGGATCCAGAGCTTTCACTTGACGCAGCAGAGAAGTCTAATTTTAGGGTTAAAGAGAAAAGAGAAATTTATGCTGGTCACCAATTGCTAAAGGTTATCTTATTTGAAAGGTAAGGGCTTAGTAGTACCTTAACTATAAAACCAAACATAAAACAAATTATGCTATCATTGGAATGAGGCAAAAAAATCTTCTAAAGTAAAGGATTTTTAACCCAAGTAACTTAAAGATTATTTTAATTTAAATAAGATACTTTGCGTATTAGTCACTTTGTGTCTACCATGTCCGCCAATTATTGATGTTTCGAAAACCTTTGGACTTTGAAGCTAGGAAATCTAAAGATTTCCTATGTCCAGCTATATGTGGCGGACCGACAAGCATAACACTAGTTAATGTAGTATCACAGATACTACAAAGATAGTAATCAGTCAGACATCGATTAAAACTTATGTTGCAAAGTGAAATAATTGCAAAAAAACACTCATGTAGCGGATAGGCAAGAATACAAGATATACCAAAGTGGCAAGATGTAATAATATCGAATTACAAAAATCGCTATAACAGAAATCGGATAAAAATATCAAATAATAAAATTGCTAAACCTTAACTTTAGAGCCTCTAGCTTTTTAACTAACCTAAATCAATTATTTTGCACTTTTGTATTTCTCAAGTGGTGCAAGGTATCCAATTCCTTGATGCAATCTCTCTTCGTTATAGTAATCAATAAAATCATTTAAACCGCTAAACCTTTCATCATATTCCTGCTTGTAAGTACCAAACCATCTTTCAACCATGTAATACACTGGTCCTCTTGGTACGTGCCTATTTCTAGCTATTTCGCTTATTGGTGTGATTCCCAGTTTCCACTGGTTTATTATGTATCGTCGTAATCTTGGTGTCCAATTGACATACATTTGCTATCACCTTTTTGGTTTGGACACCAACCACTTACACTTATTTTATAACTGTGCAATAATTATGGTTTAGCATAACTCTGTAGAAAATCCAAAGGTTTAAATATAAGTTATAAGGATACAGTATTCTTTACATTTGTATAAAAATATACACTAATTAAAAGGTACACTAATAAATCTAAGAGGCGTTTATTTTGCAAGGTAAATCTAAAAAAAACCAAAAAGATATTATTCAGAACCTTAACATTATTTCTATAGTGGCTGTAGTAGCTATTGTTGGGATTGTCCTATCTAGCCAAAATGTTTTAGCTAGTAGTGGCTTGGTTACTTTAGAAAAAGGACAAAGACGTACTTTACAACCAGGAACAGAAAGTATGGTTAATTTATTTGTTGAGAGCATAACAGATGCAGAAGAAGGCAAAAAGCTAATTCAGTGGTGTGTGACTATGACAGCTAACACTCAGAGTGTGCCATCACAAACATATAGTATAAAATTAACATCAACTGCACCATTTGTGGAGATACGCTCAGGTGCTGCGAATCCTGCTGAAAAAGTTACCATTGATCCCCCTGATGTTCATGACGAGGGGGTAGATAATAAAGAAGTCAGAACTAAAAATCCTCGAAGAAATGAGATAACCGCCACATTTATAACTTCAACAGGCAAGGACGGTTTTTGTGTGAGGACCAAAGAATTGCCCACTAAGAAAGGTACAATGGTAGCCTTGCAAGTATTACGTTCTGATAGAACATATTCATTATATGCAAATGGTAATTCTACTGCTAAATGTACACCGACAGTTTTCCCATTTAAGTGTCCTATACTCAATGCTAGAGCAGACTTAGGTGCACCAACTTCTGCTATATCCTTAATACCAAGCAGAACTACTAATGTAAAAGCAGGAAGTTCAATTACAGTTCAGTGGACAAATAGTAATCCAGTAAACTCCAATGATTGGATCACTATAATGCAGGTGAGTACACCTGATCAAGGCTTTGTTCTACAAGGAGAAACACCTACTTTACGTGAATTGACAACAAATCCAATAAACCCATGGTTTTATATTTGTAAGGACCCTGCATGTGCTCCATTACCTACAAACGGGGAAAAAGTACTAAAAGCCCCATCTAAAAATCCAGATGGTAGTAATATAACCATACCAACAACATATGAACTCCGCTACTATGAAAATAATGGGGATGTTGCTAAAGCAAGAAGTCCTCCTGAAAGAAGAATAACAGTTATACCAGCAGGAACTAAAACACCAGTAACCACTCCACCTAGCGCACCAGCAAATCTTGCTGCATCATGTGGAGGTCCTACTTCAAGCCCTGCTCCAGGAGTTTCTGAAGGGATTGTGCTTAAATTAGTATGGCCAGCAAGTACAGGAGCCAAATCATATAAAATAAGGATTGATGACCAAAATGGTGATGTACCACGCTCAGTGAATGAGGGATGCCAAGATTTCCAGACAGGTGATTTTTGTACCAGTTGGGGTGGTGGCACTTCTTATGATTCCTTTTTCGCAGTGCCAAGTCATTCATATAAAGCATGGGTTCAGGCATGTAACTCTTTCGGATGTAGTAGCCCAACTGAAGCACGTACCCAAAATGATCTTAATCAGATTAGTTGTAAATTCAAATTTGGAGGAGTCACTTTAACTCCATCAATATCACAAACAGGTCCTGCAGAGCAAGTTAATACAATTACTGGAAAATCATTCCAAGTTACTTTCACTGTTCCACAAGGAATTACAGTAGGT
>CAZBGH010000095.1:0-6489 GCA_964491335.1 uncultured Methanosarcinales archaeon
GAAATTGGTAGAGAGAGATGTTACAGAGAAGAGAACTCTTGGGAATACAAATCTAATAATGCTTAAGATTTAAGATTTTTGGGACATACCCAGCATAGCCAAATTTTAGAAAATAATTTAAACCACTCTACTATCTTTATAGATTATGCCAATATCCACTAGAACTTACTTTCTAATTTTAATTTATTTTATTATAGCTCTTGGATATAATAGCATGTCTACTCAAGCAACAAACGAAACCATAATAAAAGGATGGATCAAAGCAGAAAATATAACTATAGGCAACGAAGTCTATAACTTTGTTCTAAATGAAGAGCCTAAATATGTGGTACTTGGGTTTGGAAATACTTTTCTCAAAGTTTCTGCAGCCTACTGTGATACAAAAGATTATCTCCAGCTATGTGTTGACGATGTTCAATTTAACAGAACAGACCCTGTTACAAGGATAAGGTATTATAAAGCTTATGTAACTCTAAAAAGATTGAATGCAGAATTAACAGCTGCAAGGACTGCAATTATCTCTGAAGGGGTTATTGGCGATTCCTTTGAAATTACAACTACATTTCAAAATACAGGTTTAAGAAAGGCAACAGACATTTTCTTTGTTGAAAAAATACCTAACTCTTTTACTATTAATATTGATAAATCAAACTGTAATATTAATTTAGACTCAAATATTATTTTTTGGAAAGGTGACTTAGATATAAGCCAGAAGACTGATTGTAAATATAGTATTATCTCAAGTGAATCTGGTGTCACAAAGTTAGAGTCAAATATATCTTATAATAATGGTCTTACTAATAAGACTATAATTTTCTCGCCTATAGCTTTTAATATTAAAAATGGCAGCCTTGAGATTCAAAAATCTTTATCAACCTCCAAAATGGAAGTGTCAAGTATCTTCACATTAAATGCATCAGTAACTAATGTTCTAGCAGAGGAAGATCCAGAGGTTTTATTCAAAGTAGATGTTCCTAAAGAGCTTAGGATATTGAACAAGACTTATGAATTTGATAAAGATGGGAATATTGTTAGTTGGAGCGGCAAGCTAAGTAAAGGGCACAAAATTAACTTAAGTTTGACACTAATACTAACTAACTATGGAAACTTCTCAATTCCAATAATAGCCTCATATACCACATCAGGAAAAGATAAGATATTTATTAATAGGGTAAATATAAGTTCAATTGCTATTCCACTTGAAGTGATATATCTTCCAAGTAGCTATTACGTAAATTCAAGCCAGAATTTCAGTTTATATATAGCACTGAAAGGTAATACAAATAAATATTTTTACAAGAATATTGAAGCCTCTTTGTCATCTGATATACCAAACTTTAAAAGTACTTACAAGAATTTTGAAAAGCAATTTGGAAATTACTCCATTTTGAGAGTATTTAATGACTCTTTTACAATCCCTGATTTGAAACATAATACCACTTTTAATATAACCTTAAAAGTAAACTATGAAACAGAATTTGATCAAAAGATGAGTATTTTGAAGAACTATGAGATATTTTTCGTAGAAACTTATAATTCACCAGAAGAAAAGCATTTTAATCTACCATTAGATAATCTGAAAAATAAAATAAACGATAGTATTCCTTTACCTGAGCAGTCTGCTAGTTCTGTTAATGAAAAAAAGAGATTTTTAGCAAAGCTAATCTATGTGATCCCTAAATCTAAGAAGGGGATACTTATAGCTATAATTTCAATATTTTCATTAGCCCTTTTTATATCTCTGTATTTAAGCAAAAGGAGTAAAAGGGAGACTATTGAAGAACAAAAATAGTGAAATAGAATAATTAGCATTACGACGCCAACTTTGAGAGAAGAGCGCTATCTAGGATTAGCAGGCGGGGCTGTGCCAAAAGTCCGCTTATCTATTATGTAGCGTGCACTAGCGGACAGGTAGTCAAGATGCACACATCATTGCAAATTAAAATAAAAATTAAGCCAAAGATAATGCAAATTAGTACATTATCAAATGAATCATATTGTAGACATTAAATAACTATGTTGCTAGGCTCTAACTTTAGAATCTCCGCTCATCCAATAGTTAAATTTATATATCACAATATTATTGCTATAGTAAAAAGGGGTTGGTTAATGCTAAAGGTATTCCATTCAGATGTTGAAAAGTTTTCTATAATAAGATGGATAGATAATTTGTTCTTTATCGGAGGTGGAGTATTCCTACTTTTAGGTTTGTATAGCAGTAATATTATACTTTCTATATATGGCCTTACAGTTATGTTCATATCACTCTATGCTATTCATCACATATATGAGCATCATGAAGTAGGGGGTATTACTAGCATTATTAGGCATGGAACTAAAGATAAGCATACTATAATAATAGCTAAATTAAATGAGCTAGTTTCAAATGAGAAAAAATTACAACAAGAAGTAGAAAAAAATCAGAAAGAGATCATTAAGCTAATACCAAAAATTAAAGATAAGGGGGTTTACAATAAAGTAATAACTAGATTAAGAGCTGAAAAGCATGCTAAAGAAAGAACTAGAACAATTGTTAATGAAGATGCAAGGAGGGCGCTATTGCTTGCAGATTCTTTCTTGAGCCATCTTCCAAAAGAACATATATCTAAATTTATAAAAAGCAGAAGTTACAAAATTTATAATAGAGTAATTGAAAGAATAAGGTAATTAAATACAAATAAATGGATGTTCTTTATGGATATTGTAGCACATGCTCTGTGGACCTTTGTTATTGTTTATATGCTAAGCAAATTTAGGTATGTCTCTAAATACTTTAACACTAATAAGAAGGTACTAGCAGCTGTAATTGCAGGGTTTGGTATTGATTTATTATTTGCCCCTCAGTTCATTTATATTTATACAAATATTGCAGTAAATGGGAAAAACTTCCATGAACTTGCCATTGAGTTCCCATCGTGGTTTTATACTTGGTATTATATAAATCATAATTATTTCTTTATAGCTCTAATAGGAGTGTTTTTATATTTTAAATATAAGGAGTATCTAGTGCCAATTATTTTTGGACTCTTTTTACATATCACTTCAGACATTTTTACACACAAAAATGTATTTCAGCTAAAGCCATTCTGGCCGCTCCAGCAAGAAACATTTCAAGGATTGGTATCATGGGGCAATCCTGTTTTCTTTAAATGGTCATGGGCTCTGCTAGTAATATCTATAGCAATAGTTTTCTTTCATATGCAGTATGATAAAAGAATTAAGAGGAGTTATGATTAATAAAGTTAAAAAAGGAAGAAGATAAAGATAAGTAATTAAAAGCTAAAAGTAAATAAGAGATTAAGGACACTTTTTTGACAATGTATAACAAAAATAGAGATATCAAAAATCTTAAAAAGGGATCAAGGATACTTAATAGAAAAATAAGGACTAACACAGTTAAAGGAATAAACCAAAAATCAATATCAGCTATATCCTCTTCTAAATCTAAAATAATGAGTATTCCTAGTAGTATCAAGCATATTTCCAAAGATGATAAAGTTGTTACGATACCCATTAGTGGAATGCATTGCGCATCCTGTGCATTAAGTATTGAAAAAAGCCTTAGGAAAGCTAAAGGAATTAAGACTGTAAATGTAAACTATGCTGTGGAAAGGGCAACTATCCACTATAATCCAAAAGAAATAAATGAATCTGATATCCGCACAACAATAAATAGTATGGGGTACAAGGTAATCACACTAGAAGATCTTTCTCTGAGGTATCAAAACTTTCCAAAACAGCATAATATCAGGCTCAAGGTTCTAGGCATGCATTCTCCGCATTGTGTTTCAATAATTGAAAAAGCTCTAAAAAACCTTTCTGGGATTAAGAGTATAAATTTAAATTATCAAAATGAAAGGGCAGATATATCGTTTGATCCTTCTGTTATAGATTTAGAAGCAATTAAAAAGATTATCAAAGATGCTGGATATACACCTATTGAGGAAACTAAGGATATAGCTGAGCTTGAAAAAGATGCAAGAGAGAAAGAAATTAAAGAGTTAAGAATTAAGTTCATTGCTGGAGCAATATTATCTACTATAATCCTTACGGGAAGTTTTCCAGAATTCTTCCCATTTGTTCCTAAATTCTTGAATAGCCTATATGTTCTGCTAATCTTAACAACTCCAGTACAGTTTTGGGTTGGCAGCCAGTTTTACAAGTCTTCGTGGTTTGCTCTTAAAAATAAGACTGCAGACATGAATACTTTAATTGCAATTGGTACTTCTGCTGCTTATTTCTACAGCACATTAGTCACCATATTTACTGATTATTTTATTTCTAGAGGTAGTATAGGTGTTTACTATGATACTGCAGCTATAATTATCACCTTGATAATACTCGGGAGGTATATAGAAGCAATTGCAAAAGGAAAAACATCTGCAGCCATTAAGAAACTTATGCAGCTTCAACCTAAGACTGCAATTATAATAAGAAGTGGTAGAGAGCTTAAGGTGTCTATTGATGATATTCTAGTGGGTGATATTGTAATAGTAAAGCCAGGAGAGAAATTTCCTGTTGATGGCATAGTTGTTGAGGGAATATCCTATGCTGACGAGTCTATGATAAGCGGTGAGAGCAAACCAGTTGAAAAAAAGCCTAGCGCTAAAGTAATAGGAGCTACAATAAATGGAAATGGGCTGATTAAGTTCAGGGCAGAGAAGGTTGGCAAAGACACTATGTTGTCACAAATAATAAGGCTTGTAGAGGAAGCACAAGGAAGCAAGGCTCCAATACAAAGGATTGCTGATACTGTCAGCTCTTATTTTGTGCCTATTGTCATACTTATTGCAGTGTTAACTTTTGTTATATGGTATTTTAGTGGCAGCACTATATTATCTAATACACCTTATATTGCGCAATATGATCAATTAGGCAAGCTTGTATTTTCTTTAACTATATTTATAGCAGTTCTAATTATAGCATGCCCATGTGCTCTTGGTTTAGCCACACCAACAGCAATTATGGTGGGAACAGGAAAAGGTGCAGAGAAAGGAATACTTATTAAGAGCGGAGAGGCTTTAGAAATTGCTTATAAGCTAAATACAATTATTTTTGATAAGACTGGAACCTTGACTAAGGGAAAACCAGAAGTTACTGATATCTTTGGAGTTGTAGAGGAAAAAAGATTATTACAGATAGTAGCATCTGCTGAGAAAGGCTCTGAGCATCCTATTGGGCAAGCTGTTGTGAATTACGCTAAGACTAAAAATATTGCTATAAAAGAGTTTAATAGCTTTAAAGCTGTTCCTGGCAAGGGTATTAAAGGTAAGTTTGAAGGAAAAGAAGTGATAGTTGGATCTCCTGAATTTCTTAAAGAATGTAATATAGATATTAGCTATTTTGATGATAAGCTTTCTGGCTATCAGAATGAGGGCAAGACTGTTGTAATTGTTGCTTATAATAAAAAGGCTGTTGGCATAGTTACTGTTGCAGATACTTTGAAAGAGAATGCTAAAGAAGCTGTAACTGATTTGCAAAGAAAAGGAATAGAGGTTTATATGATTACAGGAGATAATAGGCAGACTGCAGAGGCAATAGGTAGTCAGTTAAGTATTGATAAAGAGAAGATTATGGCAAATGTGCTGCCTGAGCAAAAAGAAAACAAAGTTAAGGAATTAAAGGCAAAAGGTAAAGTAGTTGCAATGGTTGGAGATGGTATTAATGATGCCCCAGCTTTAGCTGCTGCTGATTTAGGGATAGCTATTGGCTCAGGGACTGATATAGCCTTGGAAACTGGTAATATTGTATTGGTGAAAAATGATTTAAGGGATGTAATATCCGCAATAGAGCTTAGCAGGTATACCATAAAGAAAATAAAGCAAAACTTGTTTTGGGCTTTTATTTATAACATTATAGGAATTCCAGTTGCAGCTGGAGTGTTATTCCCATTATTTGGTTTTCTTTTAAGCCCAGTAATTGCAGCATCTGCTATGGCATTTAGCTCTATTAGTGTTGTCTTAAATTCTCTGCTAATGAGAGCTCATAAAATATAAGACCTTAACTTTAGGGTTTCGAAATTAATTACAATAAAACTTAAATATTTAGAGTTTCTTCCTTAATTATATGCAATTTAACTATAAAATCTTAGAGATCATCGCTGGATATAAAGAACTAATACAACGCAGATTTTATGAAAGAAGGAATGTATGGGATGGATTTATTCCAGGAGATCTTTTCAGATGTGGAAGAATAAGATTAGTGTATCTTGGAATTGATAGAAATGGTATATCAGGGATGCATGGAACTCCAGAACCCTTTTTTGGACTTGTAGACCCACCCAATGCAAATACTATATGCTATTTAAGGTCAATAGACCCTTCTTCTCAGGCAGACATATTTGGAAGACCTAGTCAGTTAGCACAAACTGAAAATACAGGTATATATGTTGGATATTTAAATGCAACAAAGGCAGATCTTGATAGAGTGGGGCATATTATACCAAGACAATGGGATAGAGTTGTCGAGCAAGTAAAAAAAGAACTGAGT
>CAZBGH010000096.1:0-6290 GCA_964491335.1 uncultured Methanosarcinales archaeon
CTTATAACTAAAGCCAACTATTAAAAGGGCTATAAACATAGATATAAGCTGTAATAAGGTGTCTATTGAATAGAATAATGGTGGGTTCTGTAAGTATATTACCATTTTTTATCCTCAACCTCAAAATTTCATTTATAAAGGTTATGTATTTTTAATCACTATAACCTATTCATAATGTATTTTAAAAGGGGTACTTATAATACTTGCTATACAAACACCATAGCACAATAAATATCCGAACTAACTCAACACTCTCAACCAACACCAATCAAAGGAGGTTCGGATTTTTATTTTTTTCTTCTTTTTGATTTTATTCTGAGTTTTATTTTTCTTAAATATAGATAAACAGCAATAAAGCCTGTTAATAATGCAAATCCAATAATAGGTATAATTCCTTTTTTCTTTGTATATTGTGCTAAAGGCTCTGCTACAACTGCTCCAGTCACTTGATCGGCTAACTTTTCTTCTCCTGAAGCAATTTCAGCTTTCCCGCACTGTTTACATAACCCTCCGCAATCGACACCCTCCTCATCCTGATTTTTAATTCCATCGCTACAGCTTTCCTTTGCCACTTCTCTATTCTCAATTTGACTTGCTTCATTACAATTCTGCTTTCTTTCTGGTATAATCAGATCATAGTTGCAGGGAGTTTTGCTTGTGGTCATTGTTTTGGCCTTAACAAGAGTGCATTTTCTTTGCTGCTCTCCATTTCTACATTCACTCCAATCTTGACATGTCCACTTATAATCACAAATATAGGAGCCATTAACAGTAGCTGCTCCACCACCACCTCCGCCACCGCCTCCTCCACTTGAGCCAGAGCCTGAGGAGATAGAGATGCTGAAAGAGGTTGTATTGGAACTACTCATAACATTTCCTGCAGTATCATTGCACCTGACATAGTAAGTTCCTGAAGTAGATGAGGAATAGCTTCGTGTGCCTGTATGTGAAGTGATTGTATCAGTCATAGAATAGCTAAGGGATGTAAAATCTGCATCGCTTTCGTCAAACTTACAGGTTGCATTTTCGTCTGTTGTTACAGAAAGCGTTATGGTGCTGCCTGAACCAGATATGCTTAGTTCAGTTACAACAGGCGCAGCAGTGTCGTTTTGTTGAATCACTCCAGAATGTGCTAAACCAGTTATTTTATAGCGAGACCCATTCAATTCGCAGCCATACTGCTTGAACGTTCCAGGACATTTTAGATATGTTTCATTGGCTCCTTTGCAACTGCTTGTGATTTGATTTATATTAATAATATCTGTATCTTTTATGCATACTCCTTGAAGGTCGCTAACATTATCTAGGTAAACAGATTTATTTATACCATCAAATAATGGAATACCTCTTATAATAAGAGATCCTACAGAACTATTAGGATTATTACGAATACTAATGTTACTAAGGTCGAAACTCACTATAGAGAAGGATATATTAACTTCAACAAATTTGTGTGTTTTGTTCGAGATAATTACATTCAATGATTCATTCTTCGTGTAGTTGTATGTGTCAGAACCATTTATTGTTATATTTATATCAGGAATATTTGTTTTGACAAAAGTCAGGTTGCCTATGATTGAATTTGATGTATTAAATGGATTATTTTGAGTGGTAAAATTGAAACTAATGTTAAAGGCTATAGAATTATTTACTTTGTCGCTAATTTCAAGAAACATTGTTAGATTGTAGGTTTCATTATATGATAACTGTATATTTGGAACAATAATTAATTGAGACTCTTCATTGAATGCTAAAGTTGATGCGATATTAAATCCTTTACTACCAACTAGAACTGTGTTATTATCTATCATTGTTATATTTTCATTGAAGGTAATGGTGAAGTTAGAAATTATTTGAATTCCTGCTGAATTATTTGCTGGATTTATTGCAACAATTTCAGGTACCCTTGTATCTAGTGTAATAATCCTTGTCTCAGTAACATTTATATTACTTGCTAAATCATGCGCAGAGACATTATAAAAATATGCCCCATCACCAAGTAATGTAAAATTAGTAAAATTTTGGTTTCCAGTATAATTTGTCTGATTAAGTAGTGTACCATTTAAATAAAGACTGAAGATTATTGAACTGAAATGTAAATCAGACACTGTTGTGTTTATAAAAATCCAGTTTCTCCTTGCCAAACTGTTATTGATTTCTGTTCCTGTGTCAAAACTAATAGAGGGAGCTATAGTATCAAGGAGAATTTTTCTCAATTCTGTTATGTTTCTATGATTTACTAAATCCCTGGCTGTAACATTATAAAAATAAGCCCCATCAGCAATATTCGTAAAATTAATTGAGGTAGAAACATTAATAATAACTAAACTTTCGTTACGTAAACTCAAATTAGCATAGTACAGTGAAAAAGTGAGGTTAGAAGGGTTGCTGTCGTTAATCAATGTGTCTATAAAAATCCAATTATGACCTACAATAGAAGCGTTTAGATCTGTCAACGGTCCAAAACTTATTCCTGGATCTCGCGTATCAAGGTATAATGTTATGGTTGAGGTTCCTGCCGTTGAACCTACCTTATCACTAGTTGTTACGTAGTAGCTATAATTACCGTTTTCTAAATCTGTATAATTTATGCTAAATGTAGCATTGGTAAAGATTGTAGTTAAATTGATAATAGTACCATTTATTAAATAGCCTGTCAAAATGTAAGAGATATTACTTATAAAAGTATCAATCACCTCAACGCCAACATAAATCCATGTTTGATTAAACGCTGTTCTTGAGCCTAAAGTAGTGAAGGTTGGTGATACAAAATTTATAATTGGCCCAATGTATCCAATGTTATATTTCTTGTGCCTGTAGTGTTAATCCTTCCTAGTTTATCACTAACTGTTACATTATATAAATAGCTAAAATTTAATTCTGCACCTGGAGGATTTCCTGGTGTAAAATTAATGCTGGTAATAATAGATGTATAGGTTGTCTGATTAATCAAAGAACCATTTACATTATGGTAGATTGCAAATGTAATATTTTGAAAGCTCACTTCTATTACACTTACATTTATAAAAATCCACTTCCTATTAAAGAAAGTGTTATTAACTTCTGTACTTCCGGCGTAAATCACAACCGGGGGACTTATATCAAAAGTCAGATTTCTAGTTTCTGTACTATTTTTATTACCGGCTTCATCATAGACAGTTACATTGTAAAAATATAAACCTTCGTTAATGTTAGTAAAATTTATAGTTTTAGTAAAAGTAGACGATATATTATGATTAGTTTTTTCTATAGTTTCATTAATAAGATTGCCATTATTATCATAAAGGAAATAGGTGATATTAGCAAAGTTATTTTCTGTGATATCTACTTTCACTAAAATCCAACTCGCATTGTTAACAGCTCCAGAAAGTGCTGTTTGAGGATGATAACTAACTTTCGGAAAAGTCGTATCTAGAAGGATAAGGAGTCTGGTCTCTGTTGTGTTCACATTACCTGCCATATCTGTAATCGTAACGTTGTAAGTATAATTACCGTCAGTCAAAAAGGTAATGCCATCGCTTAATTTAGAAAAGTTAACGTTTGTAGTAAGAGTAGAATAATTTGTTTCGTTGAACACAACTCCATCAAGAGCTATGGCAAAGCTGATATTATTAAAATTCTTTTCGACAACACTTACATTAATAAATATCCAAGTTCTATTAATGATGGTATTATTATTTTCTGTGCCTCCTGCAAACCCTATTGAAGGAGTTAAATTATCAACTACAACACCGAATGTAAAGTTTGAGGAACTTGAATTATCACCGCTTCCATTTATAGAGTAAACTATACTATAGATAGTCCAATTACCCACTGGCAAAAAAGATGTACAGTTGAATGTGTCTCTTTTAAAATCTTGTCCTGTTTCATAATTAAGATCTAATGTAGTATTGAAAGAGCCTGTAGCATTTTGTCCAATACATAATTGAGTATTAGAGCCCCCTGTAGTTCCGTTTTCAAAAGTGCCGTTGGAGTAAGTCCCGTTATAGTAAAATGTTACATTAATAATGGTTACATTATTACCTGACACCGTAACATTAAAATTTACTAGATTGTTGTTTCCTTTTATGAATGAATCATTTTTTGGATTATTTATTTTAAAAGAAATCCTTGAAAATGCAAAAACGTTCATGACCATAATTAGTAAAAAGAAAATAACGGCTATAACCATCAGATTTATTTTGGACTTCATTATTCGTATCAATACCAGACACCTCAGCCAACTGCTCTGATTAATATACTAGACTATATAAGCCTTATTTCTTTTAAAGACATAAAACCTTTTAATACTCATCTATATTCTCAGCCTGTATGGACAGAAGCTTAATACTAAACTATTATTCCAGAAAAGATATCCAAGATGCAATATTTGCCAATTCTAATGCGAGAGAAGTTACTGCTAAATTCAATGATAGCTTTGGCAAACGTCCAGATATATTGCAGTATCCTAGAGATATTTACGAGTTTGCGAAAGAGGGGGCTACAAGTTTTCATGGATCTGAAGAGTTATGGAGAAACCCACAGGCGTTAAGTCCTAATCTAAGAAGAAAAGAATTAGATGAATTAAGGATTGGTTGGGATTTAGTATTAGATATTGACTGCAGCTTTTTTGAAATTTCTAAGATAGCGGCCTTTACCCTATGCAAGAGATTAAAGCTGGAAGGAATAAAAAATATTTCTTTAAAATTCTCTGGCAATACTGGTTTTCATATAGGTATTCCATTTGAAAGTTTCCCAGAAATGGTTGAAGGAAGATTGACAAAAGATCTTTTTCCAGAAGGGCCTAGAAGAATTGCTGCTTATTTAAAAGATGTTGTAAGAAAGGAACTAATGGTGACTATTCTTAATAAGTTTGGAATAGAAGGAATACAAAAGTTAACTGGTAAAAATTTTAATGAATTAACAACTAAAACAAAAACGAGAGAGAAATACGAAATCCAAGAATTAAACCCGTATGCAACATTTGATATAGATACTGTATTAATCTCATCAAGGCATCTCTACAGAATGCCTTATACATTGAATGAAAAATCTTGGTTTGTTTCAATCCCAGTAGATCCTGCTAAAGTATTACAATTTAATAAATCTGATGCAGATGTAAAGAATGTAGTGGTAAAAGGAAATTTTCTTGATAAAAATAATATTGCTAGTGGGGATGCTAAACGCTTGATTATACAAGCATTTGATTATTCTATTAAGCAAGAAGATGAAAAGAGTGAAAAAGAATTTGAAGTTCCGTCTGAGGCCATTTCTGAGCAATATTTTCCACCCTGTATCAAGCTAATATTAGATGGATTACATGATGGTAAAAAAAGGTCATTATTTATCTTACTGAACTTTCTTTCTTCTGTAGGCTATAGTTATGATGAGATTGAAAACATTATAAGGGCCTGGAATGCAAAAAATGCTGAGCCTTTAAGAGAAAATTATTTGCTTGGGCAAATAAAGTATCATAAGATGCAAAGAAAGAAAATGCCTCCTCCAAACTGTGACAATAAAGCTTATATGATTGATATTGGAGTTTGCAAGCCAGATACATTTTGTCCCAAAATCAGAAATCCTGCACAATATACTTTAAAGAAAATTAAAGTAGTAAAAAAGAGTAATACTAATTGAAATAAAGATAAAGATATAATTAAATAAACTATTAGAAAATGGATAAGAAAGCACAGTTTTTTCCATATAAAGATGAAAATCCTAGAGAAAGATTTCCAATAGTAACAATAGCGTTAATTGCTATAAACCTAATAGTCTTTGTGTATAGCTTGAGTAATTATGAAACCTTAATTAATACTCTTGGTTTTAAACCATTGTTTCCCTCTATCGTGACTATTTTTACATCAATGTTTTTGCATGGTGGAATTGCTCATATATTTGGAAATATGTGGTATATGTGGATATTTGCTGATAACGTTGAAGATAAGTTTGGTAGAATTTATTTTATTGTATTTTATATATTATCAGGCCTAGCTGCGACATTATTGCATTACTTAACTAATATTTCCAGCTCAATTCCAGCAATAGGTGCTTCTGGTGCAATATCTGGAGTCTTAGGAGCTTATCTAGTATTATTTCCTCATGTAAAAGTCTTGGTTGGTGGCAGATTTGGAATTTATCCAATTAGTGCGTCTTATATGATAGGCTTTTGGTTTCTAATGCAAATGTTCCTTGGAGGCTTTGCGTTACTGCAGCCAAAAGGTGCTGGCATTGCCTTCTGGGCCCACATAGGTGGATTTGTATTTGGTTATGCTGTTACTTGGATGATGGTTAGGATGGGGATTGTGAGTAAA
>CAZBGH010000097.1:0-2225 GCA_964491335.1 uncultured Methanosarcinales archaeon
ATTACAAAGGAAAAGTTTACAATCTAACAACTTCTTCAGGCAATCTAATAGCCAATGGAATCCTATGCAAAAACTCAGGCGGCTTAGGAACTCCAGCACATGAAAGAGTAGTTGCTGGAATGATTCATAAGACACATCTTGGAGTTTTATTTATTGACGAGATTGCAACATTAGAGCCAGCCACTCAACAAGAGCTTCTCTCTGCTACTCAAGAAAAGAAATATTCAATTACAGGCCAAAGTGAGAGGAGTGCAGGTGCGATGGTAAGAACTGAGCCTGTTCCCTGTGATTTCATCATGGTAGCAGCTGGAAACTATGAAACTATTAAACATATGCACCCGGCATTAAGATCTAGGATTCGCGGTTATGGTTATGAAATCTATATGGAAGAAACTATGAGAGACACTCCCGACAATAGAGATAAGCTTGCTATATTTGTAGCCCAAGAAATAGCAAAAGATAAAAAAATAGCACATTTTGGAAAAGACGCAGTTGAAGAGATAATTGAAGAAGCCAGGAGAAGAGCAAACAGAAAGGGTCATTTAACTCTAAGATTAAGAGAATTAGGTGGCTTAATTAGAGCAGCAGGCGATTTGGCAAAAGAGGATGGCTCAAAACTAGTAACCAAGAGACATGTTCAAGATGCAAAAAAGATTGCAAGAACTCTAGAGCAGCAGATCTCAGATAAGTACATAGAGAAAAAGAAGGAGTATGAGGTTATTATTACTGAGGGTAACACAGTAGGTAGAGTGAATGGCCTTGCAGTCTTGGGTGGTGGTGAAACTGCAGTTTTCTCTGGGATAGTACTTCCAATAGAATCACAGGTAACCCCAGGAGGAAGAGACAGAGAAATAACAGCAACTGGGAAACTAGGAGAAATTGCAAAAGAGGCTATAAAAAATGTATCAGCTATAATCAAAAGATATTTTGGAGAGGACATAAAGGAAAAGTATGATATATACGTTCAATTCATCCAGACATATGAAGGTGTTGAGGGTGATTCAGCGTCAATAGCAGTAGCCACTTCTATAATTTCCGCTCTTAAAGAGATCCCAGTTAGGCAAGATACAGCAATGACTGGCTCCTTATCTGTGAGAGGAGAGGTTCTGCCAGTAGGAGGAGTTTCTGCAAAAGTAGAGGCAGCAATAGAGTGTGGACTGAAAAATGTTCTTGTTCCAAAATCTAACTTAAGAGACATCATTATTGATCCAGATAAAATTAAGAGAATTAATATAATACCAGTAGAGAATATTGTTCAGGTGCTTGAGCATGCACTTGTATGGAAAGGCAAGGACGCTATTTTAAAGAAGATAATGAAAGATGCCTAGCGAATAAATTAGTCACAATACATAAAATCAATAACCTAAATAAAGAAAAACAAATAATAAAATAATTTGCATTACTAAGTATCAAAATTTATTGCTATTACAACAATTAGCATAGGAGTCACTTTGTGTATGCCAAAAGTCCATCAAATAAAGACTTTAAATAAATAATTAGCATAGTGTGGTCGCTCAGCTGAAGCTGAGCTCCATGAGTGCCAAAGGTCCGCTTGTCACTAATGTAAACTGAAGTAGCGGACAGGTAGACACGATACACTAATCCAAGAAAATCTATGATTTTCTGAGCACCAAAAATCTAAAAGATTTTTTAGTGCGTTGCTAATATAGTGATTAAAAAAATATACAATGCAACTAGTTGCAAATTAAAATCATATAATACTAACAAAATGAGAATTAATAAAAGAATACATAAAAACTTACAATGTCAAAAGAAATAAAAAAAATAAATGAATGTCCAGAATGCGGCAGTTTAAGTATTCTGATTAGTGAAGGGAAAGACAAGGTTATATGCCAAGACTGCGGCTTAATCTATGAGCCTTTAATCCCTGAAGATGATAAGAAGCTTAGAGAATGAATTCTTTTAATTAAGTTCTTCATTGTTTAATATTGAGATTGTAGGATTACAACCTCTATTAATCTATCTCAGAGATAAAAATTAACGTGACCAGTTCAATACCTATAATTTAATACTTATTAGTAGTAACAAATAGAAAGATTTATATAGTAGGTTGTGCTATGTATAGCATTAGGGGTGTAAAAAGCAATTATATTTCCATTAAGATTATGGTAGTTAAAACTAACTAGTATAACAAATAATATAAAAATAGCATTAGGTGACAAAGAAATGGCTAGATGGTCGTCATTTAGAGGAAAGCGAATTGG
>CAZBGH010000097.1:2325-3583 GCA_964491335.1 uncultured Methanosarcinales archaeon
CATTAGGTGACAAAGAAATGGCTAGATGGTCGTCATTTAGAGGAAAGCGAATTGGTGGAGAAGGTGAAGAAGACTTAGACCCAGAAGGATCTGATGACATAGTAGGTCAACCTAGAGCTAATAGAGGTAGAGTTATAGGCAGACGAAGCTGGTGGCGAAGAACAGCTCCTCAGAGAATAAAAAGTAATCCACCATACTTTGATATAGATGAAACATCTCTCGATGTAAATGATCCATCTCTAAATCCTCCAGGAACAGACAGCTCTCTAAACTTAGAACGCAGAGTAGGAAGTAGAGGAATAGGAGCAGGTTTGAAAGAAAGACTAACAGAAGGCCTAACAAATTTATCAGAAAATCCAGAAACATACGAATTTATGAAGGATCTTGGAATTGGTGTTGCTAAAGCTGGAGGAGTCTTACTTGGATCTTTAATCTCAGGAGCTCTAACATCTTATGTATTGTCATATATACCAGTTGTCGGCAGACCTATTGGTGGAGTGGTTGGCCCTCTAGTAACAGGCACTCTTGGTTGGTATCTCTCAGATAGAGTTTTTAATGACCACTCTAATAAAAGATTTAGCATAGACAATGTTATGGAGTTCTCCACAAAAGCTATCGCACTAGGTGTAGGAGCATTAGGGGCTATCGCAGGGGCTAGTGAAGCTGTTAACTTCAGCATAGACCATTTAGTGGTTAGAAGCTTAAAGCCAGATGTTTTAAAAGGATATGCAACTCAAATTGCTAATTATATTAAATTGCCTGCCTTATTAGCAGCCCCAGTAATCAGTGCACTAAACGTCTTTGGAAATAAAGATGTTGTACAAATGAAAAATCAGGTTATGGATTATATGCGAGAATACAGAGGACCTATAATGTTGGCTGGTGCTGCTGTTCCTATTTATTTTGGAGCAGATTATTTATCTGAATTGTTAGGTATAAAAGATCAAAGTGTCAAAAAATTAATCTCTCATGGAATACCTACATCTGCTGTATATTTATTATCAAATTTTATTGAAAATAAATGGTTGAGAAGAGGGACTAAGGCAGCAGCAGCTGGTTATGCCGGAGTATTGTTACATGCAACTGGGCTTCCATCTTATCTAGCAAATTATATGCCTGAATTATCTAAAGATTTTACTAAGAATTATATGACTGCTGAATCAATAAAAAATGGTGCTGCAGGTGCATTATCTTATGCGCTTCCATTTGGAGTATTACAAGGAATTTCTAGTTTAGCTTCTCGCATATCAAGAAGAAG
>CAZBGH010000097.1:3683-6267 GCA_964491335.1 uncultured Methanosarcinales archaeon
CATATTCTTAAAGTCATCATCACCTGTTAATATTTGAGCTTTATTCTCTTCAGCAGTTGCAATTACAATAGCATCTGCAAGCCGTATTTTAAGGTTATGCTTTAATTTTGCAGATCTGAGAGCTAAGTCAGTTTCTAGAGGAATTATAAAAGATGAGCTTAAAACAAATTTTATTAGCTTCTCTGCATCCTCAGACTTGTTTTGCAGCAGAAAACGATAAATCTCAGCAGCATTAATTGTTGCTAATAAAAGCTGTTCCCTGCCTTCAATTACTTCTTTTGCCTTTTTTCCTGCTTCACTGCCTTTGAAGTATTCTATCCATGCCCAAGAATCAACTAAAACGGTCAATTTCTTCCCTCTTGAACCCCTTTTGTAATCCTTTAAGTACACCAAACATAGATTTTTTAGGCTGTTTAGCCTCAAGTAATAGACTTTTAATTACCTCATCAAAAGACTCTGCATTTAATTCTTCCTTTGCTCTATGAAGCATTTTCATTGTTTCACTCTTTACAGCAATGGTTGTACTCCCCATTTATATCACTATAATATATGTAGATATAAATTATATTTAAAGGTTTCTAAATTAGTACTAATCAACTTTAACATCATCTGTGCGCTGGTAAGGTTTTATATCTATAGAATTCAAATCCATGTTAGCTTCTTTTCTTTGTAATATACCTTGCCATGCAATCATTAAGCCATTATCAACTAGAAACTGATTTTCAGGAGCAAAGAACTTAGCATTTCTTGCTTCACACATTATCCTGCACATTTCCTGCAATCTTTTATTACATGCAACACCTCCTCCAAGTAAAAGCTCTTTTTTATTGCAATGTGCCATAGCTCTCTCAGACACCTCAACTAACATTGCAAAAATAGTTTCCTGCAAAGAATAAGCTAAATCCTCTTCATTATATTTTCCAGAATCATATTTCTGTTTAAGGTTAGTTAGCAATCCAGAAAAGCTTACATCCATGCCTTTCACAACATACGGCAATTCTACATAATTCCTTGACTTTAAGGCAATCTGCTCAATCTTTGGACCACCAGGAAACCCTATTCCAGTATATCTAGCAAATGCATCAATAAAATTACCTACTCCCTGGTCTAAGGTCTCTCCAAAAATTCTGTACTTGCCACCTTCATAAGCAATTATCTGGGTGTTTGCACCACTAGCGTAGAGTAGAACAGGATTATTAGCTTTAGTCAATAATTTTCCAATTTCAAGATGGCTAATGCAATGGTTTACCGGAACTAATGGAACATTCAGTTTTTCAGCCAGCTCTTTCGCCTTCTGCATGCCAACTAATAAGCATGGAGGTAATCCTGGACCTTGAGAAAATGACACCAAGCTAACATCTTTTAATTCAAGATTTGCAGCCTTTAAAGCATCTTCCACAACCTTATCCTTTACAGCTAAATGATGCTCTTTAGCCTTGCTCGGATGAATTCCCTCAGTCTCAGAGGTGTAAGTAGCTTTAACATTCGCTAATACTTTGCCTTTATCTGTTATTATACCGCAGCCAAAAGTGTGGGCTGTTGATTCGATACCTAAACATTTCATCTTTCTAGTGAAAAAAGAATTTGTTTATAAAGATATAGAAAATATACCTTATTTTTTCTTGGCAAATTTCTTCATATACTCTCTAATTGTCCCTTTTGTATATGGTTCAGTTGGAAGCTTTAAGGCCTCTTCTAAAGTAGTCCACAGGTATCCTTGACCTTCAGAATCTAATTTCACTTTAGTAGAATTAGTCTTACATACAAAATTTAGAAATATGAAATGCTTCCTTTTCCAGAAAGCTTTATCAAAAATAAACTCTTTGACACAGATAAATTTGATATCGTAAATCTCTAAGCCAGTTTCTTCCTTTATTTCTCTTTTAAGGGCTTGCTCTATAGACTCTCCTAACTCTATATGGCCCCCAGGAATTACATACTTACCTTTCCACTTGTGAGATTCTAATAAGAAAATTTTACCTTCTTTATTAAAGATTAATGCACCTACTACTGGCTCTGGAAACACTGAAAAATTTTTGATTTCCTTGTGTTTTTGGTTTACCATTGTAATAATGAGGGGGGAGGGACTTTCGCTTTCGTGGGCTATTTGCCTTTGAATTTTCGAACCCTCGTACCCACTAAGGGACAGGATCTTAAGTCCTGCGCATCTGATCTGATTGAAAATGATATCATTTAATTTCAACCAATTGACCAGGCTCTGCTACCCCCTCGTACAACAGTAAAAGAAAATAGTCTTTATTTAAAGCTTTTCTTTGATAAAGGCGTCGCAGACCAACGTAACTCAATATTAGTTCATTAGGTATCACAGATACTGAAAAAGTAATAATCTGTTAGACTTTGATTAAGACTTGTGTTGCAAATAAATAATTAAATAAATATAAAGAGTGCTTTTAAAAAATAATCAAAATAAGACTTAATTTGTAATTATAAAAATAGAATAAGATTACACCAAATATTAATTTGCTAATATAAGTTAAAAAAGTATAAAATAAATCCTTTAGCTAAAAATAGGCTCTGTAGAAAGTCTTAAGTAAAACACCCTCTCTTGCATTGCAAAAGAGGG
>CAZBGH010000098.1:0-3220 GCA_964491335.1 uncultured Methanosarcinales archaeon
CCGTGAGGAACATCCCCTTCCGCGTGGTAATTGCTTGTTTGAATGATGCTCACATACTCGAACAAAGTTCGGCACCAACTTCGTTGGAATTAATGCTAACCTACATTTTGAACGGTACCTATGTAGACTATATGTACATGTACATACCCCGAAGGTATTTTGATTAAGAATGGATGCTCCTTGAGAGCTTATTCTACATATAAACTCACAGATTTCTGGTCAAATTTCCAGTCAATTGGAAGTTTTCCAGTTCTTTTGTAATACTTGACAAGCCTTTTAATTTTTGATTGAGTCAATTGTAAGCCTCTTAGTACAGGCATGTCTTGCTTATTTGCTTCAAGATGCTTAGTTAGTCTAATGCTTTTCCTGATTAACGACATCAAATCTTCTGGTATCTTGCTAAGTAAGCCCTTTTCTTCTAAAATTTTACTAATCTTAGTATTTGCTGCAACTTTTATTGCTGGTATTCCGTAAGTATCCCTGAGAACTAAGCCTATTTGTGATGGAGTCTTTCCTTCTTTTGTTAGCTTTACTACAAGCAGCTCAATCTCTTTAGGCTTATACCTTAGCCATCCTGGCTTTACCTTTTTTGAGGGCCTCTTGCTGCCAGATTTTCCTCTCTTTCTTGAATGCATCCTTGCCATTTTCAATAGGTATTTTTTATACTTTTTATTTGCACTTATTTCGATATTTTGTTCAACCTGTCCGCCACATAGTTCCTCAACTTGTCGGCTTCATTTATATTTTCTTTATGGATTAGCCGACTAATCGTAGACACAGAGTGAGCGTCGTGATGCAAATTATTTTCTTTATCTCTTTCTATTAGTTTTTATAACTTTTACTTTCTTTTCAATGATTTTTTTACTTTGTTAACTATGAAGCATATAACAATGCAAATTATTAACTAATATATTCAAAGCGAAATGAGAAAGTAATATTTAAGGCTTTTGTTATTTTCTACATAACGGTTATTTTAATATTTGTACATTATTTATTAGATAAAAGTTAAATTAGATTAAATCACTAAAATCGTTAATATTATCTGCATTAACCATTGTCTGAGAGAATTAATACCTTTCCATTTCTAGATCTAGTAAGTTCCTTAACCGTTTCTCTGTTTATACCAACACTTGCCTTATTAGCATTAATCATCAGTGTTCTATCTGAGATATAGCTGCTTTTTCTTAGTACAATTTCAGTTTGACTGTTGAAATCTCTATTTATTATGCCATTTATTATTTCTCTATGCTCACCAACTCTAATCTCAAGCTTTACTTTATCACTCTTGAGGCTTTTTATAAATTGCTTTATTTCTTCTAAGTCAAAATCGGCAGATACACCTAATATGCAATCCCCTTCTGCTCCAATCTCGTTCTCTTTTGTAAACTCAATAGTTATTGGGTGCTTGGCTGTGATGTTTCTATGCCCATAAAAATTAAAGGAATACATGTTAGTAATTTAATGCAAATGGCCTCTAATTAACAGGCTCGCAGTTTATTTTATATTAAATCTTATCATCAAAATAAATTTTGATTGGTTAGTTTGCAAACTGAGTTATTTGATATTTTTATACAACGGAATACCACCAAATAGAGGGATGGTTTTTGACAAAACATTATTTTATATTATATTATTTTCCTTTGCATTTATTTGGCATTTCGTCTACCTTGTCCGCCTCATTCATGTTATCTTCATGGATTGGCGGACTAATGGCACAGCCTCGCATGTATTTACAGAACCGCAGTTCTGTACTTGCTAACTAGGCTCGTATGCAAATTATTTTATTAAAAATTAATTTTTATTGACTCGTTTGCTAATTTTTATTATTTAGTGTTGCTTTCTTTATTTTCTGTTTGAGCATGTATCTCTTTTACTTTATTGTAAGTGTCTGTAATCCTTTCGTATAAGAACTTTTTAGCGTCAACAGTTAGTGCATCAGAGTGGGCTATCTGGTCATAAATTCTCTTAAGATCAGCATAGCATTTAAAGGCTGCATCTTTATTGTTATTTTCTATATGCTTATTAATTTCTGCAAGGAGTATTTTAAAGTCATTTATCTTTCCGTATAATAACTCCTTCTCCTGACTAGTTTTTTCTTGGTTTTCTAAATTCTGCTCTTCTGTCTTTATTGCAATAAGCTTTCTCTTCTCTTTTTCAGCAGACCACTTATTCCAGGATTCTATAATTCTGTTGATTATTCCAGGCCTAAGCTTTCTGAACTCTGCTCTGAGCTTTGCGATGTGGGCATGTTTTTCTGTAAGCGATGGCTCTAATTTCTGTATTTTCTTATCCAAAATTTTTAGCTGCTCTTGTGCAGATTCAGCGTAAGATTCTATTCTTTCTAAGGCCTGTTTTTTCTCTTCTTCCAACTTTTTTAAACTTGTTATATGCTGTCTGATCTCAGCTATGTTCACTCCTTTTTCAAGGTTGTCAGTTGTATCCTTTACTCTTTTCTTTTCTATTTCTCTCTGCTCATTATAAGCAGCCTCATATTTATTTAATTCCTCATTTTGCTTATGCTTAAGCTCTTTTAGTTTAATTTTAATGCTGCTCTTAATTTCAAGTGCTTTTAATTTCTCAAAAGTCTCTTTTTCTTTTTTAGTTAGCCCTGCAGTTTTCTTCTCAGTTTCTATAATCTCTTTTTGCTTATAGTCCTCTGACTCTTTCTCAAGTGTTGCCTTTTGTTCTTTTAACTTAGATAAAAATATTTTTCTTTCATTTTCTAGGCCTTTGAGCCTTAATTCATGCTGGCTCTTAATTCTTAAAACCTTTTGCTCATAGTCTTTAATTCTTTCTGCTGCCTGCTCCAACGCTTTAATCTTGCTGTTCCAAGCATTTTCTATTTCAACCTTTTTCTTATTGGATTCTGCAATATGCGTTCTTAGTGTCTCTTTTTCTGCTTCAAGCTTATCCTTTTCAAGCTTTTCTTTTGCAAATTCCTGCTCAGCTTCTCTAAGCTTGTTTAGTTGTTTGGCCTCTTCTTGCTTTAGGATCCTTTCTTTTTCTATAGCAGATCTTCTCAGTTGTTCATATTCCTCCTGCTTTTTCTTTCTGGTTTCTTCTAAGAGCCTTAATTTTTCTTGTCTAGCTCTCTCCAGCTTAGCCTTTTCTTTTTCTACTTTTTTCTTTTGCTCTTCTACTTGCTTTAGTTTCTCTCTCTGTTGACTAGCTTTCTCTTGTCTAGCCCTTTCATCTTCCTCTTTTCTCTTTTGCTCTTCTA
>CAZBGH010000098.1:3320-6152 GCA_964491335.1 uncultured Methanosarcinales archaeon
TTCTACTTGCCTTAGTTTCTCTTTCTGTTGACTAGCTTTTTGTTCCTCAGCTTTTTTCCTTTCTTTCAACTGCCTATATTGTTCTTTCTCAGCAATTCTACTTTCCTTTTCAAGCTGCTTTAACTTTTCTTTTTCCTTTCTTGCCTGTTCTTCTCTAGCTAACCTCTCTTTTTTCTGCTCTTCACTTTCTAAGAGCTTAATTTTTATTAAGAATTGAATTACTGCTCTTCTTCTTTGCTCGTCTTTAACAAGGTAGAATATACCTATGAAGAATACTATTAAAATAGCTGGAATTATTATTGATATGAAGTATAAAGGACTCTGGCCAATAAAGCTTATGCTACCTAAGACTTTTTTAGGGAATAAAAGATAAAGAATGCCAATTAATATGCCAAAGCAAATTGTTACAAGCGATACGCCAATAACCCTAAGATTTCTCTTTTCAGGAACAGGAACTCCTTTCTTAATTTTCTTTCCAGCTGTGGAAGTTAATTTAAAGTAAAGCCATGTGCCTATGGCAAAATATGCAAAGATAGTTATTAATATGATAATCAGTATTATAAAGAAAAGCAGGCTCCAGCAATATACATCATTTTTGCATATACTAAATATACTAGACTCAATACCAGGCTCAACTCTAGTTTCTATCTTTTTAGGCTCTTCAATTACATCAAACAAGTAGGTGGCTGTTCCTATGGAGCTGCCATGTGTGGCAATTGCTGCAAATATGTAATTTCCTTCATTAGCATTCCTTGGTATTTGAATTGTTTTTGAGAAGCTTGCTTGATTTTTTACTGCTACAGTCTCACTTTGAGAAATTATATTATTTCCATCAATGTCTTTCAAATAATAGGTCATATCTACATCTGCACTTTGCAGGTATTCAAGATTAAATATCCTAATCTCAAAATTTATTTCATCACCTTTCTTAACTAACCTGTCAGCAGAAAGGGTCAATAAGTTTATATCAAAGAAAACTTTTTTGCTCTCAATCTCAACTGTTATAGGTATTATTCTCTCATCGTTGTCAGCTTTCACTATTAGTTTGCCAGTATAAACACCAGGGGTATATTGTACATTCTTGTCCTTTTGGGATGTAGTAAAGTTAAGAACTATAGTTTTAGTTTGTCCAGGCTTAAGATTAAATTCTTTCTCCTTGATGTCAACTATTTGGTCTAGTGCAGGAGCATTTAGGGAGAAATCCAGCTCTTTGCTTGCAGAATTTGTAATTTTTATCTGCCTTGCCAGGAACTCTTCTTCTTTTAGCAGCACTTTAATAATTATCTGGTCAACATCAAATAGCACTTTGTTTTTATCAACGACTATTTGTGGGGTAACAATTAAATCATTGGTATAGAAAAAATAATAAAAGCCAAATAATGCTGGAATGAGTAATATGCTTAATAGTGTTATTGCATTTATGAACCTCTTTTTATTATGCTTCTTGTAGTCTTGGCCTATGTACACAGACTTAATCTTTCCATCTTTTCCCCTAACATTCTGGTAGTAATAAGGTCCTAATTTCTTGCCATGCTTTTTTATATATCTCTTAAAGACCACATATATTCCCCCTTTTTTCCCAACAAGCAGGGATTAACTGTTTAGGCATAGTGTAACGGCCTATAAGTGTAGTGTAACCGCAATAGCTAGTGTAACTGCCATAGTTAGTGTAACCACAATAGTACTAGTCCCTACCCAGTATTAGATTCAGTAATTTGCTTTATATACTTTTCGGTGATTTGTGACATAATGGTGATAAATTGAGTGGCATTAAATGAAGCACTAGTGAAGCATCTCACTTATTAGTAGTTTGCAATAGTTCGCAATAGTTCGCAATAATAGCTTATTATTTAATATTCTGCTGTTAAATAATTGGCACTAGGTGATCTATAGTAAGCCACAAAAACAAATAGATATAGTGACTTCGTCCCTATACCCATCGTATAACTCTGGGTATAGTTGTGGCTTCCTAAATAGTCAACAACAAACAATCTATAACCCTAATTACTTTCTTGGTTGACTATATCATTAAATAGCTGGCATTATTATTACATTACTATGAATTGCATTATAGTACAAATTGCATTGCTGAGAACATTGTGTTACTTAGAACTAGCGACCATATTCGGTATATACTAAATTACAAAATTCCAATCTGCTTAAGATACTTTCTTGCATTTAGCCTAAATTCTTGATCAGCACCAAACCAATTTTTAAATATATCAGCACTGGCATGCATCTGGCTCTCAATTAATAATTTTTGCAGCTTAAAAATGGTGTTATCTTCCTTTAGCTTGCGTGCATAGAGTTCAACATAATCCAAGTCTATTTTTGATACCACTGTTTTCTGTATCATCGTTTTTGGTATCATCTTAGTTCATCTATTATAATGCGTTTGTACTTTTTAAAGTTATATATACAGAGTCAGGAGTATCTCCTTGATAGCACCAGAAGTTATTACGCTCTAAATCATTGAAGAGATTTTTGAACCTATCTCTACCCATTACGGGAACTATTATGTCAATATACTCGGTACCCCTTGTTCTTCCACAACATATACTTACATAACCACTTACTATGAGGTAGTCTGAATATTTTATTAGAGTTCCAAGAAATTTCTTAACAAATAAATCTAGCTTAGTTAACTCTTTTTGGAGAATAATAGTTCCATTCTTTACTATGTAGCCAGATCTTTTAGAATACATTTTATAGATATTTTCCTAGTAGCTATTTAAACATTCTGATTCTTGTAATTTAACTATTAACTTGATGATTCAATAGGCACCGTTCAAAATCTCGCAAAGCTCGGGTTAGCATCGGCTCGCATCTAGC
>CAZBGH010000099.1:0-6105 GCA_964491335.1 uncultured Methanosarcinales archaeon
CTCTGAATTAGTTAAACTTATAAATTATCTAAAATTAAACATCTATAGATTATATTTTGCTTAATATTATGTTAAAAAATCCCAATTACAGATGAGTGGTATTCCGTTGTATAAACTTTCACAGACACTTAGGCAGTACCTAAAACCATGAATATAAAAAGCTTTTATCATAAAAATAGAACACATATTCTCTTTTTAGCTCTTATTATCATTTCAATCTTTATATTTTATAGACAATTCATTTCTACTCAGAGAACCCTCAATGGAGAGTTGAATATTGAAGGTATTGACTTGTATGAACAGATAAGAAAATCTGTTTATACTGAACATGAATTTCCTCATTGGATTAATGCGTGGCATGGTGGCATGCCATTTTACCAGCATCCAGAAAAAACCGTAGTTTTCTACACAACTTTAATTGCACTAGTTACTCCAAATTCTGTTGCTGCTGTTAATTTAACACTTTTACTTCACGCAATACTGCTTGGAGTTTCAATGTACTTTGTCATGATTTATTTTGGCATCAAACCTAGGTACGCTTTTATCTCTTCGTTTATTATTTTATTTGCAAGATTTCCAAGCTCAGTCAGTGTTCAATATATTCACAGATATGGAGTAATTGCTTGGATGCCACTGTTGTTCTTTTTTATTTGGAGATCCTTATATAGCAAATCTAAACAAGACATGATAAAGAACTCGATTATTTCTGGAGTAATATTAGCAATACAATTTTCTACAGGTGGTTTAGACTATTTTGTTTATTTAGTTGCTATTTTTATTGCTATCTATATGGCATATCTATTATCTAAAAGGTTTACAGATAGGATTGCTAAAGCCATTTTTGTAGGCATTATTTTATCTATTGTTTTTTTTGGTATTGTGTCAATAAGGTTATTGCCTTTACTTGATTTCGAGAAGGTTTCCAGCAAAACTACTGATTTCTCCTATGATCAAATGCTTGGAAATAAGATTAATCTGTGGTCTTTAAAGTTATTTGCATTTCAGGTATTTGGACTGGGCAAAGGAGAGCAGCAGCAAGACTTAGTGATTGGAGTAATAGCTTTTAGCCTTATTTTAATTGCATTATTTTCATTTAAGAAAAGATTTGTACTAGCTTTTTCATTGGTTGCCTTAATTGGCATATTGATGAGTACGGGCACTTATTTTCTTTACCCATTTTGGAAATTTGTGCCGGGATTCGCAAAAATGCACCATGTCCATAGAAGTGCATATATCTTTGTTTTTGGTGCGGCAGGCTTAGCTTCAATTGGTTTGCAAAAATTAGAAGAGCTACTGGAAAGCAAATTTAAGTTAAATAAGAGATATCTTTATTTAATAGGAATTATAGTTACTTCTCTAATTGTTTTTGAGCTGTGGGTTGTTCCTACATTGATTAATGCAGATATGCCTATTAGATTTGGCAAAGGTCTAAGTGAGCCAAAAGATTATTGGTATAAGCATATACAAGGTAATGAGCTATACAGTTATTTTCAACAGGAAAAAGAAAAAAGCAAAGATATTTTCAGAATTAATAATTATGGAACAAACACTGTAAATGGTTTTGCAGGAACTTATGCTATTTATATGAATCAAGAAATCTTGTTTGGCAGCATTTCTATCTGGATTCCAGAATATATGATGGAATACTTAGCAATTTCTTTTAGAGAACCTGCAAAATTTTGGGGGATGCTTAATACAAAATATGTTTATTATAGAGAGCCACTAAATGTATCTGGTTTTAAATTTGTTCAGAAATTTGAAGAATGCACTTATTGCTTACAAGCACTTTACGTTGACCAAGGAGTTTCTGGGCCTTATCTTTATTTAAATGAGAAATATCTACCAAGGGCTTATTATGCTGATCATGCTGTACTTATAATTGGTAATAAGAACGATATTGTGAATGCAATGTATAATGTAATGTTAGCAGATTTCTTTAATCCCAGCAATACTGTAATTATATATGGCGGTGATAGGAGTATTACTGATTATAATATTAAATTCTTAAAAAATATTGATGCAATTATTCTGCTTAGTGGTTCTGTTGACAAGAATAGCATTACCATCTTTCAAGAATATACTAAATATGGAAGATTATATCCAGATGTCACTAAAGGCGAGAGTTCTATTAACATTCAAAATCTAAGTGAATTGTTTAATAGCTTTGATAGCAGTTATGACAATGTGAAGAAAGCTGAAATTACTAAGTATACAGACAATTCCAGGGTAATTAAAACAGATAGGAAAGGATGGTTAGTGTTGGCTGAGAAGTTTTATATGTTTCGTGACTGGAAAGCTAAATATGGAAATAAAGTATTAGAAAATATAAGGGCTAATGGAGTTAATACTGTTTATTACCTTGATGGAAGTGCTAACGAGTTTGAGTTTAAGTATAAGCCTGAATCTTTCAGAACTGGGATGATTATTAGTATTATTACTGCTCTATTAATTATTGCTTATTTTAGTTGGCAAAAATTTAAATATGGAAAGGGGAGAAGTCTGTGAACCATGGTTGCATTTGGAAGATTAACTCATCCTGGAAAAAGTATTGTTGCTGAGATTAGTAAAACTAAAAACCTCGGATTTGATTACGTTGAAATAGGGATAGAAATGCCTGCTTTTCTCACTTATAATAAATATTCAATACTGAAATCTCTGAGAAAATTTAAAAATCCCCCTGTAGGACATACTACTTGGTGGTATGATTTAGGCTCTATTTTTGAAAGTGTAAAATTAGGTTGGGTAGAGCAAGCAAAAAATGATATGATGACCGCAAATCTACTAGGAATAAAATTGCTAAACTTTCATTTTTTAGTTCTAAGCAAATTCTTACTGTTAAATAAAAAGTCAATGAAAATCATATCAGAAAATTATGTTAAAAGCTTAAAAGAGTTGTCTGGTTTTGCAAAAGAAAAAAATATTACAATAATGCTTGAGAATGGTGAAGAAAAATTTGAATATTACAAATATGTTTTAGACAGAGTTCCAGCAGTTAAGGTTCACCTTGATATTGGTCATGCATTTATATCTGGGGGTATGAATAATATTGAAAGATTTATTTATTATTTTAGGAATAGAATTGAACATATTCATATACATGATAACCACGGAAAAACTGATGAGCACCTAGCATTGGGAAAAGGTAATATTAACTGGAAAAAAGTAGTTAATATGCTAAAAAAGACTAAATACGATAAAACTATTACATTTGAAGTCTTTAAAACTGATAAAGATTTGATAAGGTCAAGAGAATATTTTAGAAGGTTATGGTGGTCATAGAGAAAAGAATATGGCAAGATTAAACAAAAAAAGTGTTAAATTGTCAGTAATAGTAGCATGCTATAATGAAGAGAAAAATATTCCAGAGACTATTAGAAGAATACACAAAACAGTGCCTGATGCTGAGATTATAGTTGTGGACGATGGTAGTAAAGACAATACAAGCAGAATTGCAAGAGATATTGCCAAAAAACTAAAAATAAAGAATTTTAGAGTTATAAGATACACTCCAAACAAGGGAAAAGGAAATGCTATTAAGGTTGGGGTTGAATCTGCCAAAGGAGAAATACAAGCACAAGTTGATGCTGATAGCCAGTTTCCACCTGAGGAGATACCTAAACTAATTAGTCCTATAATTGAAGGAAGGGCAGATCTAACATTTTGTTCAAGGTTCATTAAAGGCTCTACTATACAAAAAGGCAGTTTAACAAGAATGAGAAGGCTTGCAAATTATATAGTCTCTGGGTTTACTTCAATACTTGCTGGAACTAGGTTGACTGATGTCAATGCTGGGTTTAAAGCATGGAAGACTGATGCTATAAGGAACATTGATTTTAACTGTAAACATTTTGGATATGAGCCTGAGATTGCAATACTATCAAGAGAGAAAGGCTATAGAATTGTAGAAGTTCCAGTTAATTACAAAGGAAGGCAGAAAGGAATTTCTAATGTTAAATTGCTAAGAGACGGGATAATTATACCTTTGTATTTGTTGAAGGTGAAGTTTGGGAGGGGAAAGTACTAGAATTATTTTTCATTTAGTAATGAGTCAAAATCCAAACTTTTTGAGAATCATTCGTAATATGTTGATGGACTCTTTTATTTTCTTCAATACTATAGCCACTAGCTATAAAACCTAATAATATAAAGATAGTTCCATATTCAAAAATTTCTAAGATAAGCTTTTTCCTCATTTTTTGTATTTAGTTTTTATTGTCAATATCATTATGCAAATTAATGAGTAAGTGACAATTGATATCAGAGTAATAATTAAAAAATCAAAAAAAGGGGGCCAAGATTCCCATAAATTATAATCTTTAAAAGTATCCACAATTAAAAATCCAGGATAGTTTATTATAATAATGATTATAAAAAATAGAAATCCTAAGTATTCTCCTAGTCTAATTTTTAGAACAAATAATTCAATTAATCCTAATATTTCAATGAAAATAATTATTAAAAAACTTATAAGAGAACCTCTCTGCCAACTTTTCAAATTCTTCCACCATCTCCTAAAACTCATAAAAAACACTCTAGCACCAAATATACTGCCTTGTCCAAAAGTAGCAATGAAAATCATTTTGGCATCACCGTTGCATTAACAATATCATTCACTCATGCTCAGGCGGCAATCCCAAAAACCTATAAATCTCTTCCTTTTTTCTTGGGTTAAGGGAGACATGCCATTCTCCTGTTTTCTTTAGCTTTGTTAGGAACTCCATTTTATATAATTCATCTATCGAATCTTTAACTAGTTTTGTGCCTCTTAAATGTTTAGGTAAACCTTTTGGTAAATTATCTTCTTCAGTATGAGAATTGCCCCATTTAGGAGGCTTCGTTGCAATAAGTTTTCTTAGGACCTTTTCTTGGATTAGCCTTTTATCCATATAATAAAAATAGTGGGAAAGATATATAAATATTAATATCTATAATGGTATATTAATATACCTATATAGAAACATTTAAATATTAGTAATAATTACAATGTTACTATGAAAGAAATAACTATATTCAGACAGACATTAGGAGATACTCCTGTAATAAGAGTTTTGGATTTCTTACTAGAGGGGAGAGGACTAGACTATTCGTTATCAGATATAGCAGAAAATTCTAACATTGGGTGGACAACATTGCATAGAATATGGGGAAATATGCTAAAATTTGGTTTGGTTAAACCAACTAGGGAAATCGGAAGAGCAAAATTATTTAAGCTGAATGAGGAAAATCCTGCTGTAAAAGAATTAATCAAACTATATGACACCTTATTGTATCAGCATAGTGAAAGGTATCTTTCTAAGAAAATAGCTGTAAAAATTTAAACATTAAGTCAATAACATTTATAAACAATTCTTAATTTCTGCAAGAGTATGAAAAAGGTATTAGTTACAGGAGGATTGGGGTTAATAGGAAGTGCATGCGTCAAGATCTTCTCTGACAAGAAGTGGGAAGTTATTGTAGTGGACAATGATAAAAGGCAGGAGATATTTGGTAAAGATGGTAGTGTAAAGACCACTCAAGAAGAAGATGACGTGTTTAAAAGAGATTCTATAAAGGTAGTCTATGCAGATATCAGAGAAGAAAATGTAATGAAGAAAGTAATACAAGAGGTAGATGCTATTGTGCATTGTGCAGCACAGCCATCTCATCCAAGAAGCTTAGAAATTCCAATGGAAGATTTTCAGATTAATGCGTATGGTACTTTATTATTATTAGAATTGACAAGGCTGCATAATAAGGATATTCCTTTTGCTTTCATGTCAACTAATAAGGTTTATGGTGATTATCCTAACTATTTTAATTATAAGATTGTTGGAAAGAGATATGAGAATATGGCCATTGATTCTTTTGATGAAACTTTGCCAATAGACAGATGTGGACATACACCTTTTGGAGTTTCTAAGACTGCTGCTGATTTATACTGCCAAGAATATGCTATTAATTATGGATTAAAGACTGCAACATTTAGAGGGGGTTGTTTAACTGGAAAAAATAGTAGAGCTGTGGAGATGCATGGCTATTTACCTTATATTATTAAGTGTGCTTTAACTGGCAAGCATTACAACATTTATGGGGGTGGCTATAGGGTAAGGGACCAGATTCATTCCA
>CAZBGH010000100.1:0-5927 GCA_964491335.1 uncultured Methanosarcinales archaeon
CCATAACTATAAACATAAAGGTTGCTAATGATACAAATTCTATAGCAGATTGGGCGTTATTCACTTTCATCCGCACGTTGCAACAACAAGCTTTACGGGCTTGCCATTATAAATTAATTTTTTATTTATTATATTTCTATTTTTTATCATAACATTAACTTATATTTATATTTTACTTTTATTGTCGCAAAATAGAGATGTTATAGTACAGAGTAATCTCAAACCTTCACACTATCACACCTCTCAGCGTCAGCAGACATGTCATAGACATACCCATCCTTTGCAACATTGTCAACGCAGAAAGTGAATACAAGCCCTCTTTTTGCTTGAGAGGGAATTTTTATGGGAAAAGGCAGCACTCTTAAAAACCATAGTTATTCAGTATCCTGAAGTTGCTCGTCGGAGAGCAAAAAGTGTTATCCAAACAAGCATCGTCGGTGAACTTCAGAAAGCTGAATTACTATTAAAAACCAAAACATTTAAAAATACTAAACATTCATATTTAAAAAAAAATCAATTATTTTGAAAAAATATATATAAAATCATAAAAAACGTATATAAAATCTAAAAAAATGATTAAATTTTTTTAATTTATAACTTAATATATGTAAAAAAAGATTATATATAAAGAAAAAATTAATTTATATTTGTAAAAAACAATTATTTGTTTGAAAAAAATAAACAATGCTATCGCTATCGGATAATGAATTTAGTGTTATCAGCTTTCTTGTTAGAAATTTTACTGAAAAGCTTACAATAAGGAATATCGCGCAAAGGCTTAATTTCAGCTCAGCAGGAGTCTTTAATATTCTAAAGAAGCTTGAAAAACAAAATATTGTTGTCGGGCAGAAGCTTGGAACAGGCTTGTTTTATTCAATAAATTTTGAGAATAAGATTGCTAAGCATTTAGCTGGAATTGTTCTGATTTATTCTGATGAAAAAGTTGAGAAGATGAGTGTTGAGCGGCTGGAGCAGGCAAAAGCCGCTATTTTTGATAAGAAAATCCTGCTGCTTATAACGGACAATGTTACAGTTCTGGATATTTCAGTTCCAAATACAGAAGTTATGCTCAAAACTGAAGATGAAGTGATTGGCTTATTGAGAAAAAAAGATTCAGCAATGCTTCAAATGCTGAAAAAAGGCATTGTCCTGTTTGGAGAGGATAAGATTGTGGAGATAATAAAAAAATGTGTTTCGGGGTTTTGAAAACTCTGAGTTTTCAAAGCCCTCTTTGCGAGGTTTTAAGATGAGGATAGAAGTCGATCAGAGCGGGAAGATTGAGCAGACAGATATGGATACTGTTGTTGCCTTTAGAAACGATGAGCAGTATTCTGTTTTATTAAAGAAAAAGATTAAAGTAGAAGTTTTAACAGAATACAGACATAAATACAAGGACATTCATTATAGATTGTTTGCTATTTTGATACTTTACTGTATTAAAAACTACTTGCACAAAATACAATTGATTATTATAGATATTGAATATGAAAGAAGAGACATAGATATCAAAATACATCTTCTAAGACTTGTTTGGAAAGACTACCCTAATTTTGACAAGAGGCTGATTAGGTTTGAGAATATTGGGAAAAAGTCAAACGCGCACAGATTAGCATATCAAACGTTTTCTGGTAAATTGGCACCAAATAAAATCTTGACTGAAAGGGAGATTAGAGAATTACTATGAAAAATAAGAGAAAAAATCAGGGGACGTTGCATAGCAACGTAGTATGCGCCTACAGCGAGCCTGGCAAGAGCCTTCTCACAGTCAGCACAGCACCCATCATTGGTAACGTTATGTCAGTGGAGTATATAAAACTTTTGTTTCAAAAAGAACAAAAAATGATTCAGAGGGCTCTTACGAGCAAACCTGCTTCAACTGTGTTTTCAGCAAAGCTTAGGCACGGATTGGCATGGCACCCTTCATCAACTTTGAATAATATGATTGCTTACTATTTAAATTTTTTGTTTACTAAACTTTTGCACTTTACTCATAAAAAGAGGTTCAGCCTATAAAGTAAAACGCAAAAGTTTAGGTTTAAAAATGAGAATACAAAATAAAAGATTAATCAATGCAACAATTTTGCTAGTTACATTAATATTGTTTTTATCTACTCTTACTTATGCCAAGCCATTCACAGATCTCTTCAGAGGCGGCTTAATAGATATTAACGATTTCTTTACAGAAGATGGCTTTAAGCCATATTCAAAGGCAATAGACTTTGTGTTTTTTTCATTTCTGTTTATAGCAATTTACATGATGGGCGTGAAGTATGCGTTTAAGGAAGTCAAAAAGCCAGAGAGGGCTATTGCGGTTTTGCTGGGATTGATGACGGCATTTTTGCTTGTTTTAGGCGAATGGTCTTCAACATTATTGCTGCCTTACATACATTGGATTTTGTACTTTTTGCTGTTTTTATTTTATTGGTGGGTATCCAAATTCATACCTAACACTTTGAGATGGATTTTGAACATAATAATGCTTGTGTTATTGATAATAATACTATATTCATGGTCTTAAAACATGGCTGAAGATAAAAAAGGTTGTGGAGATAATAAAAAATTGTGTATCGGGGTTTTGAAATGAGAGCAGAAGTTGATCAAAGCATGACTATTAAAAATTCAGAGCAATTGAATTGCAGCTATAATCCAAGCTCTTTAAGCAGTTCAGAAGTATTGAGTACTTTGACTTTTGATTGTTTCTTGAATGCCTTTTCATCAGACCATATAGCGCAGTTTAGCTTTAATGCCAATGCAAAATACTCAATATCTTTGGAATGCGGGGAAATTACTTTGGCTTCAGTAACTTTATCCATGAACTCCTCTAGTGGCAAAAATTTAACTTTTAGTTTCAGCAGGCTGATAAAATTATCAAAATCCTCATGCGAGAATCCCGATTTAGCTCTTATTTCTTCCCTATTATTTTCCAATTCTGCCAACATCCTGAATGGAGCGAAAAAATCAGCATTATCTGAAAAGAATATGTCCATTGTAGCTGAATGCAGTTTCTTGCCTATTACCAAAGAAAAAAGCCGATTTGCATCTATCACCAAATCCATTTTAGAATTAAGTTATATTAGCCCCTTTTCTTTAAGTTCCTTTGAAATTCCCTCATTAACTTTGGATCCTAACTCTAAAGCATCCCTTTCCGTTAGCTTGCTTTTAGAGGCTAATGCCTCAAGCAATGCTTTTTGCAGTTTCTTTGACCTGGAAAGTCTTAGCTCAAATGCCTTTATTTTTATGGCTTCTTCAGCTACTTCACGCCAGTCTACTTCAGGAAATTCCATTATGCTATTTTCCAATTCCTTGGATAATTGTAATGACGGCATTTTATTTTCACCAAAAGAATGGAATGCAAATGACTATTTAAAATTTATGTTAAAACATGGCTGAAGATAAAAAAGCTGGAGGAGGCAATCCTGAGGGATACTTTGGCAGGTTTGTATTTGCATTGTTAGCAACAGTGGTAACTATTCTTATCATACAAAGCTCTTTTAGCCTAATAGTTCCAGATGTTAGAGGAGCAGCGCCTTTAGCGCCAACAACCTTCTTCAGGGATTTTGGTGCATCACTTGGAAGAATCCAGTTTCCTGAATTGCCTGGGCCCCCAGGAGTGCCTGATTATCTAAGGGATTTGTTTGCGCAGCCAACAGCGCCGACTGGGCCGACTACATTACCGCCGAGTGTGACGCCGAGTGCGCCTCCTAAGAAAGAAGGAACACCTGGATGGGTATGGGCTTTGATTGCTGGGATAGTTCTTTTAGCAATTGGAATTTGGCAGAGAGAAAGATTGGGGAGGTTGATAAGAAGGGAAGAAAGACCGGCAGAGGGGAGAGGGGCTGAAGAGAGAAGAGAGGAAGAACTGACAGTACAGAGGATTATTAATAAACTCATCGAAATAATAAATTTGAAAAAAGAGATATGGGATAAAATCAAAGAAATTCTTAAGACCAAAAGAGAGATTTCAGATGACCTGCTTCATCTTTATTACAAGGCACTTAAGGTTGATAAGGCATTTTGGCCAGACCCAGAATCTCCTATGTACGAGAATTTTAAGAAACAAAGAGAGGAAATAAAGACTCTACTGAAACTAGAGTTTGATCTTGAAGAGAAGCTTGCAGAATTGATTAAAATAGAGAATGAATTAATAAGCATTTTTGACGCATCTGGAGAAGGGCATAAGTGGATTAAAGCAGTCATTAAGCGCAGCAAGAGCAAATCTAAAGAACTTTATGATGAAATCTTAAAGCTAGAAAAGGAAGAGCCTCTCTTATTCTGGGAAAAAGTTCAAAGGCTTGTATCTGATATTAGATACTTTAGAGATGACGAGCCATGGTTTAGAGAACTTATTACTAAAATTTTGAATACAATAACAGGTTTAATTTCAAGCTATGAAGGAGCTTGCGCTATGGTGAGAAAAGAAATAGCAAGATACTTCGTTATTGGAAAGAAAGAAATAGAAAGAGAAAAAGCATGGAAGGAAATTATTGATACTAACAAATTAAAAGAATGGGGAAAAAGCAAGAGCAAGTGGAAGGGTATTGTTAATAGATGGGATGAGTTGACAGAAGATTTTAATCCGACAGTCATAAAAAACTATTTTCAATATGAGGAGAATTTTTTCAATAACGAGTTTATGCCTGCACTTCGTAGGCAATTAAAGCTAATGTACTTTTTGGTAAGATACCTCAAATTCTTGGAAAGCAAGCGAGAGTTATTCACAGAAATACAAGAGTTAAGGGTAGAGTACAACGAAGGCTATATTGATCCAGCTACTGGTGAAAGGAGAGAGCGTGTTGTTGATTATTCTCCGGATCAAGATGCGATTGTAAAAGCAGGCTACCCGCCAACTGTTATACCAAGAGATAAATTAATTAGGGTTTATACAAGATTAGCAACAGGAATTGGGCCGTTTAAGTTAATATGTTCTGTTGATGGAGTAACTATTAAAAGTGATGAATTAGTTCGAGGCGCTGCTAACAGATACTACCCAAAAATTAAGCCATTTGATAAAACAGAAGCACATCCTGTTTTTGATTGGAAGTCAGAAGAATTTATAGATAGATTTGGAGACAAATTATCTCCAGGAGTGCACACAGTAACTTTCTACCTTGTAAGCGTAGGGTTAGAACTTGAAACTCCTGAAAAACCAATAGCGCAAATTTATAGGGATGTTAAGAGTGTAGTTGTAAGGATTGGACCACCTACAGGAGCGCCAACACCGCCAGTGACGCCGACACCAGCAGCCCCAACAATCGACAGTATAACTCCAAATAGTGGTGTACAGGGTGCTGTGTTGCAAGTTCTTATTAGAGGTACAAATCTAAGTGGAGCAACTGTGAGTTTTAGTGGCACAGGAATAACAACTAATCCTGTTTTTGGAGGAGCAATTCCCCGTTCAAACAGTATATTGCCAATTAGAATAGCAATATCAGCAGGGGCACTTACAGGACAAAGAACATTTATAGTTACAACTCCTGCTGGAACAGTAAATAGTAGAAGTGTGGTGTTTACAGTGATGTCTTCAGGAACTACACCTAGAGGTGCAAGAGTGAGGGTAATGCCACCCGTAACAGCCCCACCACCTGCCGTTAACCCTCCAGTAGCTTCCTTCAATGCAACTCCACAAACGGGCGAGGCACCATTAACTGTTCGATTTACAGATACATCTACTGGTGCAACAAGTTGGATATGGTCTATTGTTGGTGGCATTATACTTTCGATTGACCAAGATGTGCCACCTCATGTTTTTGAAAATCCAGGTACTTACACGGTTGGATTAAATGTTGGTAATCAAATGGGTAGAAATCAAACTACCAAGGATATTGTTGTGTTGCCGCCTTCTACTACTACAACAGCCACATCACCACCAGGCGGAGGAACAAACCCCGTGGAGCAGATCATTGAACTCCTTAAGCAATCCAGAAGAA
>CAZBGH010000101.1:0-5920 GCA_964491335.1 uncultured Methanosarcinales archaeon
AGTTCTCTTTCTTTTAGGGTTAACATACTGATAGTATGTAAGAACTTATATTTATGCGTTTCTTTTATCTGATACTATGGAGTCAAAACCTTTATAAATGCTAATTTTATTAGTAGAGCAAAAGTTCATAATAAATATAAAACTTATCTCAGATATTGACTCAAAAATGCCAGAAAAACCAGAGATTAAAATTAAGGTTGCTGAGGCAATCCAGGATGATGTAAATAAGGGAATAGTCAGGATAGATTCAAATTTCATGAGAGATTTAGATGCAAGACCAGGTGATATTATTGAGATTGAAGGAGAGAGATTAACAGTAGGAATTGTTGACCGAGCTTATCCTGGAGATATTGGCCTTAATATAATCAGAATGGATGGTATCATAAGAAGAAATGCAAAGACTGGTGTGGGAGAAATGGTTAGAGTTGGAAAGGCAAACATTAAAGAGGCGAAGAAAGTTGTAATCTCTCCAGCTAAAAAAGGCATTTTGATCAGAGCATCCTCAGAAATTTTTAAACAGGGATTGCTAGGTAGAGCTGTTGTTAAAGGCGATATAGTGTCTTTAGGTGGAACAAAGAGAAGACGTAATGCAATGTCTCATAGCCAATTTTTTGAGGATGTTTTTGGGATGATTGATGATAATTTAATGGGTTTTGGCTTAGGGGATTTAAAATTTATTGTAGTGGACTGCCAGCCAAAACAGCCAGTTATTATAACAGAGCTAACAGAAGTTATTTTCAACCCAGAAGCTGTAGAGCTTCCTGAAGAAAAGGTTCTAGAGGTAACATATGAAGACATAGGCGGTTTGTCTGAAGAAATTAGTAAGATAAGGGAAATGGTAGAATTGCCATTAAAGCACCCAGAAATCTTTGAAAGATTAGGCATAGAGCCTCCAAAAGGTGTTTTATTGCATGGGCCTCCAGGCTGCGGTAAGACTTTGCTTGCAAAAGCAGTTGCAAATGAGACAAATTCTAATTTTATTTTAATTAATGGCCCTGAACTTATGAGCAAATATTATGGGCAGAGTGAAGCTAACATTCGCAAGAAGTTTGAAGAAGCAGAGAAAAATGCACCTTCAATTATTTTTATTGATGAGATAGATGCAATTGCTCCAAAAAGAGAAGAGGTTCATGGGGAAGTTGAGAGAAGGGTTGTAGCGCAGCTGCTAGCAATGATGGACGGCTTGAAAAGCAGGGGTAAAGTGGTTGTGATAGCAGCAACAAACATCCCAAATGTTTTAGATCCTGCATTAAGAAGGCCAGGAAGATTTGACAGAGAGATAGAGATAGGTGTTCCAGATAAAGGAGGCAGGCTCAATATTCTGAAGATTCACACTAGAAATATGCCATTAGGAGAAAAAAATAATAAAGTGTACAGTGAGAAAGAAAAAGAAAGGGTACTAAAGGAATTGGCAGCTATTACCCACGGCTTTGTTGGGGCAGATCTTTCATCTTTGGCAAAAGAGGCTGCAATGGTAGTGTTAAGAAGAGTTCTGCCTGATATGAAGCTTGAGGAAGAAGAGCCTATATCAAAAGAGATCCTAGAAAAGATGGTTATCACTAAAAAAGATTTGCGTGATGCATTAAAAGTTGTCAGGCCATCTGCAATGAGAGAAGTTCTAGTTGAAATTCCTAACATCAAGTGGACAGACATTGGAGGTCTAGAAGAAGTGAAGCAAGAGCTAAAAGAAGCAGTTGAATGGCCTCTCAAAAATCCAGACTCATTTAAAAGACTAGGAGTGAAACCTCCAAGGGGTATTCTCTTATATGGCGCACCTGGAACTGGAAAAACTTTGCTTGCAAAGGCAGTTTCTAATGAAAGTGAGGCCAATTTTATTTTAGTTAAAGGCGCCGAGATGTTGAGTAAATGGGTTGGGGAAAGTGAGAGAGGCATAAGAAAAATATTTAGTAAGGCGCGCCAAGTTTCTCCTTGCATTATCTTTTTTGATGAGATAGATGCAATTGCCCCGAGAAGAGGGCTATCAGCAGATAGTCATGTAACTGAAAGAGTTGTAAACCAACTATTGACAGAGATGGATGGCTTAGAAGAAATTAACGACGTTGTGGTTCTTGCGGCAACAAATAGACCAGATATCCTTGATGCTGCGATGTTAAGGCCAGGAAGATTTGACAGAATTATACTTACTCCAGCTCCTGATAAAGCAACAAGAGAAGAGATTTTTAATGCTCATACAAAATGCATGCCTTTGAAATCAGTTAATATAAAAGATCTAGCTGAAAAAACTGAAGGTTATGTTGGAGCAGACATTGAAGCGATATGTAGGGAAGCTGCTATAAATTCTCTCAGAGAAGACATTAAATCAAAAGAAGTGACTATGAAGCACTTTGAAGAGGCGTTAAAAAGAGTGCCTCAGTCTATCACTAAAGAGATTGAAAAAGTTTATGAGGATATGCGAGAATCTTTTAGCTCTGCCAGAGCCAGACAAATGGCAGAAGAAAGGCCTGCTTACATGGGTTAAGAGATAATTTGTGTTATGTTTAAGTTATGTAAACTTATTTAAAGCAATAAAGTTTCTATTATAATATGGAGTTCAGAGATCTTAAACAATATGGAATACCAGATTATATAATAGATTATTTCCATAAAAAGAATATAACAAAGCTTAATCCTGCACAAGAAAAAGCGCTCAATCAAGGTATTCTTGAAGGAAATAATATGCTAGTTTGCACCCCAACAGGCTCTGGTAAAACTGCAATTGCTACAATCCTTATTGGCAAGATTCTCGAGCCAAAAAATGGCTCAAAAGTAGTTTATTTAGTGCCACTAAAAGCACTTGCAAATGAGAAATTTAAAGAGTATAAGGAAGTATTTAAAGATACAAAGTACAGAGTTGCTCTAAGCTTAGGTGATATGGACTCAGACTCTGACTGGCTTGGAAATTATGACTTAATGATACTTACTGTTGAAAAGATGGATTCCTTGATTAGACATCATTGCCCATGGCTACAATACGTTTCAACTGTTATCGTAGATGAAATACACTTATTAAACGATATTTCTAGAGGGCCTACTCTTGAAGTATTAATAACTATACTAAGACAAATTCTCAAACAAGTTCAGATAATTGGTCTTTCTGCCACTATCGGAAACCCAAAAGAGCTTGTAGAATGGCTTGATGGAAAACTTGTAATTGACGATTGGAGACCTGTAAAACTCTATAAGGGTGTTTATCTGCAGGGGACTGTAGAATTTGATCAGGATTAGATAATTAGCTCTTTCTCTATAGTTTTTCAAGGGAGTGTGTATTTGTCTACTTGTCCGCTACATGAGATATTTATATTATCATAATTTGCAACGAGGTGTTTCAGTGGTGCTTGTCTGTCCGCCAATGAATTATTAATATTATTATAACTTGCAACGATTTATGTAATTTGTATACTTGTCCGCCTCATTAATGTTACTGCATGGATTGGCGGACTAACTGCACACACAAAGTGGCTAGTATGCTAATTATTATAGTTAAAGTTATTTTTGTGCCTAGTAATACAAATTATATTTATATTAATTTAAATAACCCTAAGTTAAGGGTCCCTCCCTTTTTAGAATGCTCTATTGCAATAGATAGCCTACTTAATAATTCATATAGTTTTAAATATCCAATTATACCACAAAGGACACCATGAAGCTTATGATGCTTGAGGGCAGATTTAGAGGAGAGATGAATATAGACAGCTCAGTAATTGATAAGCTGCCAAAGAGAATTGGATTGGTAACAACTGTACAATTTATTGATGCAATACCTAAGATTAAAAGACTTCTACTTGACGCAGGTAAGGAAGTCTATACAGATAAACAAAGGCAGTCTTACCATGCTCAACTTCTTGGATGCGACTCAACTGCTGGCGAAAGATTACAAGAAAATGTAGATGCTTACTTATACATTGGAACTGGATTATTTCATCCAATATGGCTGTCTATAAATGTAACCAAAGATGTATTTCTATATGACCCATTTACAAAAAAGTTTGAATTAATGGACAAAGAAATAGCAAGAAGATACAAGTTAAAAAGACAGGCAAATATAAAGCAATTCTATTCAGCTGAGAATATAGGTATTTTAGTTAGCATAAAATCTGGTCAAGAAAATTTTGATAAGGGGCTTATGCTAAAAAAGGATCTTGAAAAAAGTGGTAGGAATGCTTATTTGTTTGTCTTTGAAACTTTAGATTTTAATCAGCCAGAAAACTTTCCATTTGTAGAGTGCTGGGTTAATACAGCCTGCCCAAGGATATTTGACGATCATGAGAAGTTTAGCAAACCTTTAGTTAACATGGAAGATATTTCTGACTATACTTTCCATAGAAAGAGGTTTTAGAGTAGGTTATGCTCTAAATTTTAGATATTCCAATAGCCCCTCTTGTAAATGCTTCTTACCGTTCCAGACAACAATATTATAACCTTCTGAAAATTCACTATGGTTTTCTTCTCGGAAAGTTATTGAACGAACCTCTTTTGGCAATGCTTCACTAATATGCCTATCTGTACCACCTCGTGTTATAGAGAATTTGTCACCCCATACTTCAATACTCTCTGGAATCTTAATATCGGATCCATGTAGCCCAAGCGAGATCAATACTGATTCATTTTCAATCACATATTTTACAGCAGTAGTTTTTGATACACCTCTTATGGCAAAATCAATTGCAAATTCTCCTGCCAAACGTGGAGTTATAGGCAAATTATTTCCTTCCATGAGTTTTTCAGCCAGCTCTAGAATTGGGATTCTTAAATCATAATACCCATGGGTGTAGGGTATTTCTATATCTAACTCTTTTACTTGTTCTGGTGATAGATCATACCCATTCACAACCTCAAAAGTAATTTGTGGGCCTCTATCCTCTAGCATAATAGATAAAGGATCTCTATTACTCCTTTTTTGGAACTCAGGGATTGGCATTGTTGGATATACTCTCAATTTAAATTGCTCTATAAGTTGATGGGTCAAATCACGCCATTTCCTTTTTTGAGCCTCAGACAATGTAGTATCATAAAGACTATAAAATGGGGCACCTCTGAGTTTACCATCTTCCCGAAATCCCCATACTTCAGCACCGCTACAATGACCTACTATTATTCTTTTCCTTAGATCTTTTCTGATATAGTTTACTATTCTTTTCTGAATATTTTGCACACTTTGCCCAGATACCAGAAATAATACTCTCTCCCCCATAAGTAATTTTTCTAATTCCAGAATCATTTCAGAAGAAGCATCAACATATAAATCAGCAATTGTCTCATCAACATCAGAAATAATTAACTTAACATTTTTATTAAAGATAAGCGATGCCATTTACCCACTCAAATTTGCATGTTATTTAATTTTTATTTTCTTGCAAGAGTAATCTCGATTGTAGAAACCCTGACCTGTTTTCCTTCATTATTTCTAAATTCTTCTGAATCTATTGCTATACTCTTAACATCAATCTGCCCTTCTAGAAATCTTTTGGTTGCAACCTCTGCAACATCAACTGCTCTACTGATAAATTTCCCTCTTGCTTTAACTATAACCTCATCTGCATTCTTTGTAGTAAGCTGCATCACTACCCCTGTAACATAATTCATAAAAGGCTTTCCACCGATAAAGATACTGTTGTCTTCTGTCATCTATATCCCACCGCAAACACTAACTAGTCTTTACTTTTCTTTAATCTCCTAGTAATATAGCCTGCTATCGAATTCCTCAACTTATTGCTCTCAACTGATATTAATTCACTAACTATTTTCTTATTCTCGTTGAAATCAGGTTTAAATCTGTCATAATTCTGCTTAATCAACTGTTCTGTTACCCTTTTGACTAACTGTGTTTTTATTCTTCCCATTTTTAGCTTTATCTGTTAAAAGTAGTGTTATTATTTCAATAGCCTATATAAAGATTACGGTAGATAAGGCTCTGTAGAAA
>CAZBGH010000102.1:0-5733 GCA_964491335.1 uncultured Methanosarcinales archaeon
GCCCTGCAAGCACTCTCTTTCAATGGATCAAGCAATAGTGCAGCAGGATCCCAGGTTTTCTTGTACTCAAATACACAACAATCACCTTTTGCATCAATTGCCCCAGACGGATTTAATATTCTTTTATTACACTCTTCCTTCAATCCTGCATTCTCTGGCTTATTGTAGAAATCATATGCATCCTTAGCATTTACCTGTGCTACTTGAGGTACGCAGTTTGAGATTGAAGTAGACACTCTCTCGGTTGTTGGTTTTAGTTTTTCCTTTATCCCTAACTTATCAGCCCTATACTTCTCATAACTTGGTACAGCAGGACACATTATTCTGTCACAAACATAGTTTAATGCTTCCCAGACTTTTGCAGTACTTAATTTGGCTTGATAACATTGAGTACATCGCTCATCAATCTTTCCATCTTTGCCATCTATCTTACAAACTCCATCTGCACATCCAGAGCATCTTCTAATATCTACTCCTAAGCATGAGAAATACTCACTACTTTTCTTTACAAAATAAACACCCCATGTTCCTATACACCCTACCAAGGTAAACTGCGTGGCAATTTGAAGTGGCTTGACTATAGCATCAATTAAACCTATACTTGCATCAAGTAATTTTATTGAAGTCTTTAGAAGAGTTTCTGGTATTACTCTAGGAGGTATTCTTGGTGTTATAACTACATTTACATTAGTGCAATGTTTCTGCACGCAACTTTTAGTAGCTTTCCTAAATTGATTTCCTAACTGCTGAAACTCCTCACATTGATAAGTTAACTCAATTGTTAAAGGGATATTTACACATCCAGCATTAAGATAAGAAGTGTCAGTGAATGGGATATTGAAACATCTACCTACACCATGCTTTGTAAGGTTCTCTTCTTTCTGGAACAATGTAGCTCTTGGCACTGGATCTATTTTTTTAATATCAATCAGAACATAAGCAGACTTTTGCCCTGCATTTCTATGAACATTTACCCTACTTACCCAATCCTCATCAAAAGTTGCTCTATCTTTTGCGCTTAAGCCTTGTGGGAATTTGGCATCAACTCTTACATTTACTATGTTAGGCTCTCTGCCTTGTACTGGTAATCCTCTGTAACTAAAATTCATTCCAAAACCTATCTGTGCAAGACCTTCTATTAGATACCTTGGGATAATCTCACTAGGATATACATCTTTGATCTCTATTTCCCAGTCCCCTCCTCCACCACAAACTGCATAGTTTATGAAGCCTTTTACCTCATCGGTTAGTCCAACATTATTTATGGCAACTACCCTTATATCATTTCTCGCGAACTGCTCAAGAGAGCTTTGCACAGTTGTCCTAACTGGTGCTATTGGCTGCCCTACACCCTCTCCAACATTTTGCGTAAATCCAAAATTTCTTTCAAGGGTTATATCAGCTTTAAAACTACCGTTTGAATCAGTATTAACAGTTGCATCTGGATTACTACCATTATTCACGAAAATTAATACCACAGCCTGCTCGCTTACCCTACCTTGTACAGTAACCTCAGAAACATAGCTTGGGCTCAGCTCAATAAGATTTGTCCTTAATATCTTTGGTGGTTTATTATTAAATATTGTTCTATTAGTTGTACTAACTGTGTTACCTGCTAGATCTGTAAACCTTATTTCCACTTCATTCAAGCCAGTCAATAATTTTATCTGTTGATTAAATCTATTACTAGCATTTATCTTCGCAGCTAAAGATTTTTCTTTGCATGGCAGTTCAATATCTTTTGGAATAAGATTTAATGTACTTCCATTTGATAATGTTACAGCCTCAACTAAATCCGATCTTTCACCCTCATTGCATGAATTATCAAGAGCACTTACTTCGTATTGATACGTAGTAGCTGTGTCAACCGCACTATCTATAAACTCAATTCCAGTTGTAAAAGTAATCCTTAAGCCATCTCTATAAATAACATATTTGTTTACATCGCTATCATTTACCTTGTCCCACTTTAACTCTACTTTATTCTTATCTACTTTTACAACATTTAAGCCTTTAACCTTCTCAGGCTTATCAAAGTCTAAGCTTGACACTAGTGAAACGAAAAATTCCACTGTTACTAGTTCATTGACAGAACCGTTAATTACTAATGTCTCATTTCTAGTCAGCACAGGTATTGCAGAAATAAAGTATTGTGGAGGCACTAGATCTATTGTGACTGTAAAATTACTTCTTCCAATATTTCCTGCGCCATCTTCTGAAACTACAATAACTGAGTTCTCACCTTCTGAAAATCCACCAAGATTAAAGTCAATTCTTCCTGAGGCACCTGTTTTCTCCCTAGTTACAAGACCTTTATAAACATTGTTTACAAAAAACCTTACCTCTGAGAAAGGCTCTGTTAACCCTATAACTCTGATAACATTCTGATTAAAATATCTCGGTAAACTTATATTTATGAAAGGTGGCGTTACATCACTTCCAGGCACAAACTGCCCATTTTTTCCTGCGCAATTTCCAGATTCATCGCAAGAGATTGCAGTAAAACTAACTAACGTACCTGTTTGCAAGTTCTTTAGCTCGATTGTGTGGTTAGACTCAAAAGTTTTTCTACTCTCTGAAAGCATATCAGTAACATTTCCATATTTTACAGTTGCATTTGCATCTTCATCAGTCTCCCAGTTTACTTTTGCAGTACTAGGTGTTAAACTCAATAACTTTAGAGTTGTAAGAGTAGGTGCTTTAAGATCTGTTTCAGGAGTTACAACTGCCAATACATCAGACTTCTCTCCTTCATCATTTACCACATTAAATGCAGAAACTTGGTAATTAAAAACAGAAGAATCAGTAACCTCGTTATCTGTGAATGTATTTATCGTTACATTTGCAACATTTATATCATTTTTATAAATTTTATACCCTTTCAGATGCGGATCAGTAGAAGATGTCCAGTTAATGATAATCTGTTTTCTTGTTGTGCTAATATTTCTCAAGCCTGTAATTTTCTCAGGTGGAGGAACAGAAAGTGTAGTAAAGTTCATTAACTGGCTTGAATTGCAGTTATTTGATGCATCACATGAACTAGCCTTAAAAAAGTATAACGTACCAAATGCTAAAAATCCTAAATTAATAGTGTGGCTTGTAATAAATTGGGGAAGAAATACTGTCAGCTGAACCTCGCTAGTCTTTCCATAAAAAACTGCGGATGTACTCGGCTCATCGGTTTCCCAACTTATAGTTGAAGAGTTAGATGTTACTATAGTTTGTATGCTAAATATTTTAGGAGGATCTGTATCTGCTAAGACTTCTGTAGATAGTAAAATAGTTATTACTAAAGAGACTGCTAACAAATTTGAGATTACCAATAAACTTACTATACTCTTTTTATACATTTTTAATAGTTTATTTTTATGATATTATTATACTTTGCAACTAATTACGTTACCTTGTCTACCTGTCCGCTTCATAGCTGTTACATCATGGATAGGCGGACTAATGGCATACACAAAGTCACTCGTTTGCGAATTATTACAATTTAAATAAATCTTGATGCCTCGTTTTCAAATTATTTTATCATATGCCTATTTATTATCCGTTAAAATGAGTCTTAATGCTGTTTTTTCATGTTATTTAATACAATTTTTTTCTAATCTTTATCTTATTTTTCGTTATACGCTACTCTAACCCTATTCAAATCTTGGCTTCAATATTTCTTTATACTCTGTATTGTCAGTAATATAAGCTATTAATCTGAACTGTTCTTCATCACTCAAAGGTTTTGGTAACTGCTCAAATACATGGAAAACGATAACAGATTTACCAGCTATATCTGACTCAGCAACAGTCCAATTGCCTTGATAACCTCCAATAATGATATCGTCAACTGTATCAAAAAGCAATATTTGTAAATCATAGTTTGCATTACCATCTACGAGCACAATGTTTGAATCTTGAGGATATTGCTTATAAACCATGTCTGCTGTCTCATCACCAAGGTTTTTCAAACTAATTAATGCAACAGCATTTCCAAGCTCTTCCTCCTCTTGAATCTTTCCAGCTACCAATTTATGTTTGACAACTTTAAAATCAAGTTTACTTAGTTTTGTTAATGTAACATCTATATCACTAGAATCTAAAACTTGAGTCCTTCCAGCCAGATACCCCTCTTTTTCTGCCACAATAAATCCATTTGCACAGCTTTGGGGCAGTTGTGCTCTAAACCTATAAATACCTTCGTCAGCAGTTGTGGCTCCTAATGGGCAAGAAAACTGTAAGCAATCATATATTATATTAACATCATTCAGTTCGATACTACCTATCCCAGACTCATCTTTACCAAATGCTCTGATATCATAAATCTTATCACCTTTTAGCTCACATTCTAAACTATCATCAATCGGCAAGTCAAACACAGTATTCCCTAAATCCACCCTGTTTCCTTTATTATGGTTAATTAAAACAGGAAAAGCAAACCTGAAAACATACCCTTTTCCATTAAATGCTGTACCGTCCCTAACAGAAATCAGCAAAGGATATCTAACATCATAAGTAAAATGATAAACATTTACACAAATAAAGCTTAATAATTTTTGACCGCTTTTCCCTACATTTGATTTCATCACCCCATTTTCAGTTGGTCTTACTACCAGATCCATGCCCCACTGAGGAAGATATTGAAAGCCAATATTTAAGTCTGTTTTCTTTATGCCTATATCAAAAAGATAGTGAAAATAATCATAAGCATCCTCTGGTGCATCAACCTCTAGATTTCCTTCAATAAAGTCCTGGACAGTATATTTTCTTAGTTCTTCATAAACAGCCTTATCGGCAATAAAAGGTGCATAATTAGTGTTTTCCACCCTAAGTTTTGGTATATTGTAATAAAGCATCTCCTTCAGCTTATTTTGTATCTCAGGAACACTCCACCTTAATTGCCCGCAGTGAAACTCCATGCCAGTAAATGGAATCTCTGGGTGCAGTGCCATTAAATCAACTGTCACATTTTCCACAAAAGTCTTGCGGTTTTCTTCCTGCATAAACTTTGACGCAAGCTCATACACCTGTTTTAGCCTTACTTGCATTGCAACCCTAAATTTAGAAATTTTAAATTCCTCAGCCTTTGCTTTGCTCTCAATTGTAAGTGGATATTCCATAGCTATAATTACATCTCTTTCACCAATAGTTGTAAGAATTTCAGCCTCTTTCTCTGTTATTGTAAACTCTTTTTCAAAATCTTTAAAGCCATTAGTACAATCCTTTATTTTAGAAGAAATATATCTTGAAAGCTGATTTTCCATTAAACTTAATGAAGGGACTCTTGAATTGCCTTTATGATCCCAATAAGGAATCTTGACTGCTCCATTTCCAATTGAGAGATATGAGCTTAAGTCCCTTTCAACTTCAGCAGGGATTTCTACATACCCTCCTTGATTGGCCATTAACTGTAATCCTTGCTCAGCAATGTCATAAATACAGTTCTCAACAAAATTTTTTATTGGTTGAGCCTTTGGAGGCACTAGCTCTGGCTCATCAAGTTGTACTTGTACATAGTAAATATAAATCCCACTAAGAATAATTAGAGCTACACCTACTATGATAAACAGAGTTACCTGCCCTCTTTTTCCCATCATTTTTACAATAGAGCAACTAGTCTTTTACTCATATTTAAATATTGCTTTTAGGCAGAATAATTGATTTAGTGATAGTAAAAATAGTTAATTTATTTGCACAATTTCAGAAACTCTTCTAAAGTTAAGTCTGCTTGCTTCATTATAC
>CAZBGH010000103.1:0-5607 GCA_964491335.1 uncultured Methanosarcinales archaeon
TTTTTGCTATTACATAGCCTATGCAGTCAACGTAAGACAAATCCTGCTTGTAATGCTGCTTTCTGAAATCCATTGCCTCAATTATAATTTCATTGCTTATTGTCACAACAAATTCCTCATATCTTTTAAAAAAATCTATTGCCTTTTTTTTATTGTAAAGAGCAAGAAGCTGATAGTATAACTCCATTAGATTAAGCTGAGTTGTTATTATCTTTACATCTTCGGTAAAAGGTTTATAGTTTGGATTTCCAACTATTATCTCATAAAAGGCATAAGTATCAAAAAAGAAGCTGAGCATTTTACCATCCAGTTCTCGCTCTGTTCTTAAATTCCTGACCAGAGACTTTTCTCTTTAATTTGCCAAATGTGTCAGAAATGTCTGCAACTTTTATTATCTCAAACTTAACCTTGCTGTTTGGCTTTATTTCTTCCTTCTCTACTACTTCTTTAGGCACAATAAATCCTATTGAATCTCCCCATTTCCTTGCTATTGCAGTAACTTCCATTTTTATACCTCTACAAATTATATTTTAAGTTATATGTAGAAATATAATTAAGTATTTAAGGGTTTTGGTTTTGAAAATAGAAAGTTCGTGAAACGTACAGAGCAAGGCGACCCCGCAGGGCTCGAGGCGAGAAATTTTTTCCTCGAATTTTGAGGCAACCCGCAAAATTCAGAGCTGAAAAAATTTTGAAGCACTGGAGACTTTTTTGAGCGAAGCGAGAAAAAGTTTGCCTTGCGGGTGTTAGGCGACCGATAGGCGAGTGAGCGTAGCGAACATAGAGTTTTTGAGCTGCCGAAAGTCTAGTTGGTGGCGTGATTTTTGGTTACTCTTATAAATTTCTGCGAAGCAGAGTATAGTTTACGGACGAGAAAGGTGTTCTATAATTTTAAACGTTTATTTTTTTGAATAGTGTCTAGTATATACTCAACAAGTTGAAAAACTTGAGTAGAAGGATTACTTTGTGTGCTTAGTAATTCTGTGCGGGTTGTTTTATGTTTCTGGTTTAACCTCTTTGCATTTTGTATTGCTTTATCTCTTTTTGGAAGAAACAAATCAAAGTAATCTTTAACTTTATCAAAATTTGTTATATAATCTGCCAATTTATTATGCACCTCGCTTGTTGAAACTCTATTTTCAAAATAATAAATATGAAGAAGATACCAAAGTTCAAAGCAAGGATTAGATAAACATAATTTCATCTTATCTTCAGCAAGTTCCTTGGCGTTTTTAATATTTTTATCTGTGTGCCTATCAGCATCAAATACACACCAAACTTCATCCCCATTAGCTAGGTCAAGGTCATATTTTTTAATTTGACTTAAAGCGAAATCCACTAAATTTTCTGGATCAGTCACGGATGAATTTGGAGTTAGAATAAGTAAACCACTTTTTCTTTCCCTATACCGATTAAAGTAATTTCGTTCCGTTTTCTTTCCTTCACAAACTATAACTAAAGTTCTATATTCTTTTCTATTTCCTCTTTTTCGTGAGCTATAACCATTCACCATCTTAGAAAATCCTATCCTCTTTTATGAAAGGTAATGCCCCATATTTTCCTGCTAGGTATCCTTTTTGTATATCCTTATCTTTTCTAGGGCTATACTCAGTTAGAGAATATAAATCCGTACTTCCTGTATCAGGATTCTTTTCCGTAAACCAAATCTGGTCTCTTCTGAAAATGTCTTGATCCAATAAATTTGTATTGTGTGTTGTGAATATTAATTGTGCGTTAGTTTTATTCTGTGTAGGGTCATTGAATAATTTTATCAAGAATAAATTAAGGAAGTGGTGTAGTTTAGTATCTAGCTCGTCTACAACAAGAACTCTACCTTTTTTCAATGCGTCAACCCACGGACCAATCAAAGAAAAAATCCTTTTAGTCCCTTCTGATTCCTCACTTTCAAAATCAAAAACGACACCTTTATGAAAAGTTTGAATTTGATACGCATCTATCTCATTTTTATCTCCTAATATTAATTTTACTAACTCGGGAGGAAAATTCTTGAATTCCGTAAGAGACATTTTCTTTGAAATTGTGGAAATATCCTCTATACCAACATCTGCTTCTAGAAGAGCTTTCATAATATATTGTTTTAATTCCATATCTTTCTTGAGCAAATCTACAGTAAAATTCTCTAAAAGAGGGTGATCTGTTGGTCCTATTACCATCAAATTATTCCTAAACCAATCAAGAGCATCAGATGTCTTAGCATAATTCTCTTGAGTTGCTTTTGAAAGATATAACATATTTGGCAATGTTCTTTCAGAGAACACTTTTTGTTCTTTCTCATCATCTGTGAATTTATATTCGGTTGTGTTTGTTCTTTCAAAAAGTACTCTTTTATGATTTTTAGGATAATAATATAATGCTTCTTCAATAACTCTTTCATTATTAAATGAAATACTATAACTGTATCTAACATCATTTTTTATAAATATAGCACCCAGCTTTGTTGGTTTAGATAACCCCTCTTTGTCAAGTTTAAAAGGAGAAAATTTTATACCTTGGCCTTTCTGGTGATTGTGAGAATTTAATACAAGTGCTCTTAAGAAGTTTAAAGCCAATAGTATGTTAGTCTTACCAGAAGCATTTGCTCCATAGATTACTGCACTCCTAAGCAATGAGTCTTCATTAAGTGTATTTTTTATTAGATTGTTATCTAGGGAACCATCCTTAGTTGCAACCATACTAAACTTTACTTTCTCCTTTATGGAACGAAAGTTCTCAATGCTGAATTCAATTAGCATAGTAAAAACCTCCAATTTTGCTTATTTTATATTAATTTTTGTGATTTTTTCACAATTTTTAATGAGAAAAGCTTGATTTATATATAAATCTTTCGTTAATATCTTGGCATCACTATATTAATAGCTATATTTCTTAAATCAAAACCAAAACCTTTAAATATATGTTAATTAATATAAATTACTTAATAAATAAAAAGAGATAATTAAAAACAACTTAAATACGAGGTCGTTTACAATGTCAAGAAGAGACACAAGCAAAGTTAAAAGAAACATTATGGAAGGCATTGCCAAAATTGTGCCAAATGGACAAATTATAAGCCGCAAACTTATCAAAACAAGAGATAAGATATTAAAATGTTGGGCATCAAGAAATTATCGAGAAGGCAAAGAAATACATAACTGGTATGGTCTTTTCAATGAAGATATTGAGGGAGAGCCGGAAAAAACAATGTTGCTTTTCACAACGGAAGATGAAAGGAATTTTTTAGTTGTTCCCTTAGCGGATTTTTTGCATGAAATAAAGCCTTATCTTAGAACAACAAAGGGAGGATACTTTTTTCTTGTAGTTAGAAGGGAAAATAATTGGCTACTGCCTAAAGATTATATCCCAAAAGATTTGCGAAAGGAAATAGCTGGCGATGGCGTTCAACTAAATAAATTTGTGAACAATCTGTCTTTCCTAGGCGGATCCTATGAAAAGTATTTATCTCTTCTTGAAGCAGCGGAAATTAAGCCAATGCCGCAAACAGATATTAACTCAATGATAAAAGTAATCGCAGAAAAAGACATATCATTTCTTGCGAAATCAACGGAAGAGAAGCTAATTATCATTAGATATCATCAGATAAAAAATCAATGAGACATTTAAAATGGAATTTGTAAAAAGGTTATTTGGAAGTAAAGAAATAGAAACAATCCCTGACGAAACAATATTTTCAGCCAGTTTTGAAAAAGAAAAACAAATAGTTTCTGCTTTGAATATGGTAGGTGCTGGTTTTGAAGCACGAGGCGGAAGTTCATTAATGTTGACAGAGGCAGTTGAAAATGGTGTAGATGCAATCATAAAGTTTAATGAAAATAAAAAAAAGAAAACGAAAGGCGAAATCAAGGTATTGATCGACAAAGAAAATGAAAGAATACTGATAATAGATAATGGTACTGGATTTTTGCAAATCAAGCATGTCTGCGAGAAACCTTTTGATTCATTAAAAGAATTTGATAGTAGTCAAACAGGTAAATTTGCTAGAGGATTGCAAGGGTTTAGGGCATTTTGTGAAAATTTATATTTTATTACAAAAAGACTTCCAGAAGATATCCCTCCCAACGAAACTGAGGTCATACTTGCTAATGCAATTTCTTCCAGAATAACAGCGAAGCTTGAATTTAGTTCAATATCTAGTAAAGTAAAAGTCAAGTATGTGGATGAATCCAAATTCAGAGAATATTCTGATTCGGAGCATGGTACTATTGTAATATACGAAAAATGGAAACCCGGTCTGTTTGAAAAATTCAATGTAACTATGTTATTCAAAAGACTACAACACCATTTTGGAGAATTAATCAGAAAAGGGGAAGTTAGAATACTTGTAGAATTATACGAAGGAAAAATCGCCGAAATAGGACCTGAGCAACAAAAATTTCAGGAGGTAGAACCCAAAGACTATTCGGAATTTACTACACTAACTATTGATTTGATTCCTTACGATAAAAATGGGAAAAAAGGAGAGATAAGTTTCAATTTGCACTTATGTGATAGGGGCAGAAGTGATAGATGGAAGCAGCCCTACTTACTTTTTCAAGGAAGACCAATTGGAGATGGGTTTATCTCAGAAATAGATGAATTTACAGAACGTCCTATATGGAAACATAGATTCCTCACGGGTTATATAACCTGTGATTTTTGTGAAATTAATGAACTAAGACAGGGATTAAAAATCAATGATGAGCGAGATTTCTTGTTTAAGGAACTTCTCAAAATTGAGAAATTACTTGAGAATAAAGTAAAAGAACATTCTAAAGGACTGTATGAATTAAAGTTACAGAGACAAGTTAGCGAACTTGTAAAGGATTTGCAATTATTTTTTAAGTCAAAGAATATATTTAACTTTAAGATAGCTAAGAGTATAGGATTTCTCTCAAAAGAGAATAATGAAATTGAAGTTGTAGAACTAGCAAAATCAAGCGGTGAAAACCCCAATTTAGAAATAAAAAATCCTGCAGGAGAAGGTACAGAAATATCAGGTATGCAAAAATTTGAGAATGCAGATGTTAAAAAAGAAGAGGAAGGTCCAGACAAAACATTAAATCCAGATTTGGGAGCGCATGGGGAAGGTCATGGCCAAATAAAAACTGGTGGTCCGGGGGAGGATGCAAAAACCACCGAAGTGCAAGATCAGGATAAAGAAAAAGGCTTTAAAGAATCTGAAAAAGGATTTAATAAACCAACAGAAGAAACACAGCCTCACGAAACTGGAGGAAAGGATAGTATTAAGAGAAAAGGAATGAGACATAAACCTCGCGGATTCGGTTTGGTGTTTCAAGATGATGAATTTAATGAAGATTTATCGTGGTTTGATGATGTAAATTCAGTTGTTATAATTAATTCTCAACATCCCAGATATTTATCAAGATTAGAAGATGAATCTCACTTTAAAGACTTGATGAATTATTTAGCAGAATTGTATGTTTGGGAAATAACCAAATTGGTACATTCAAAAGATGATGAACTCCAAAAAGGAATGAAATTTCTTGACTATAAATTTGAATATTTTGAGAAAATGAGGAGAGATCAGCAAGAAGGAGTATACGCAAATGAATCAGAGTGACCTCCAAAGCATAGTAGACTTCTATTCAA
>CAZBGH010000104.1:0-5592 GCA_964491335.1 uncultured Methanosarcinales archaeon
ATGCGGTTGATAGCCTACAATTTAGGGGCTAGATTTATTGAGATTTTCTACAGAGTCTATCAGTGCGAAAAATTTATATAGTGTGATATATTTAAAGTGCTATAATGAGTTTAAAGGATGGTTTAATGGAATTTGGAAGAGGTGCATTGGGTCACCAAAAAATAGAGATAGATGGTAGATCTATAGATAATATTATACAGTTGCAATCAGGTTTTAGAATTATGGTGAATAGTATTGAAAAACAGCCAGATGGTTCTTATCTAGGGCATGGTACTTCTCAGACTTTTGGGTTGTTTCACTATGCTGATGAAGATCCTGTTCAGGTCATGTATGATTCAAATTTGGTGTTTGTGGAGTATCAGTCTCAAGGATCTACACAAAACTATAATCCACTAAAAAGATTAGCAGATTGGTTTAGAGAATTCTTTTCTTAGGGTTTTATGAGAGACTTGTATAGTATAGATATGTGTACTTCGTATGCTAGATATAATTGTTATTCTACAAAAGATTTATAATATCATTCTCTTTCTCTCCTTTGCCATAAATCAGAGGGTATTAAAAATGAGCAATCAAAGTATTAGCAGAATAGAGCAACTTCAAGATCCTGCTATAATTGGTATAGTTGATTCTTATATAGATTTTGTGAATAGAGCCTTAGCTGCTGAGGTTTATCCAACTCTTTATGGAAAGTATCCATCTTTGAAAGAGAAAGTTGATGCAGGAGAAGTAGTACTTTTTGATACAGTTTTTGCATACGTTGCAAAGATAGTAATAGTCAAAGAGATTCAACCATTTGTAGAACACCATCCAAAGCGATTAAATGCAAGAAAAATGATTACAATAAGATTCAGAAATGTTTTTTATAATTTAAAAAATTCTAGTTCTTTAATCCTAGAATATGCTCCTAAATTAGAGAGATTTCTTTTAAGGGTAGCACGCTCAATAAACTCTCTTACTTCTAATCATCAAGTTTCTGTAGAAGAGATACTAGCTAATCAGAGTGAATTTGATGAAGTGACAAGAATGGCTCTACCCTCCACAAGAGAAGCATCACAGCAATTTTATGAAGATTCAGTGAAGTTTGGAACAGCAAATTATGAGTTTTTTAGATTGCTTGCAGTAATTGGAAATGAAGTAGTTTCAGCTGAGATACCTCTTTCTAAAGTTTTCTTAGCGGCAGGAAAAATTGACTATGGAGAAATTCTATCCAATTCAGAGAATCTATCTTTTCTTACGAATGCCACATTATTGCCTACAAAAGATGAGGCACAAATATTAGAATCCGTCACCCTAGAATATTTGACGCAGCAATTAGATAGAATTTATGGAACAAGATTATAATCTGGTATCGTTGTCTATATTTTTGAATTTGTTTTATACCCTAATTTAGCACTTAGCGTGTATCTTGTTATTTTGGTTTTTTATAGTTTTAATCTATTTTTCTTTTGCTATATTATCAACCCTCAATTTATATCTTGAAGAGAGAACTAAGGCGCCATTTGTACACACCAATGTTAGTTTCGCTCTTTTGAGAGATATTTAACACAAGACTGTAAAAGAATCACAAAGCTTTTATTTGATAAAAGATTTACATTTGCATATAATATATAGGAAATTATAGTGTAAAAGAAATATTGATGTGGTTAAGAATGAGAGATCAAGGTATGAGCAGAAGAGAGCAACTTGAGGATACAAATACCAGATACTTAGTAGATTCTTATATTTCTTTTGTGAATAGAGTCTTAGCAAGTGAAGTTTATCCACAACTATATAACCAATACCCCTCTCTGCAAAGAAAAGTCGATTCAGGAAAAATAGTTCTTTTTGAGTTACTGGACATTTATGAAATGAAGGTTCAACTAGCTAAAGCAGCTAAACAACCAGTAAAAGACTTTACTCGAAGGTCAGGTAATCCTCAAGTAGTGTCTAATTATAGGATTATAGGATTATAGGACAATGGATTTCTTTGCTTCTAGACCATGCTCCTGTTAGAAACAAATTTCTTTTAGAGGTAGCAAAATCAATAGTTAGTCTTTCATCAGAGCACCAAGTTTCTGTGGATGGCATCTTAAGTACTCAGGCTTATCTGGATGAGGTAACAAGAAGAATATTGCCAACAATGAAAAGAGCACAACAATTTTATGAAGAGACAGTAAAACTTGCTACAGCTGATTACAACTTTCAGCAGGCAATGAGCACCAATATAGGTCAAATGTTTTCAGTAGATAGGGATATTTCACTAGAACAATTCTCACGAGTAGAAAAGGCAGCGGGAAAGGTCTCTGGAAGCACTGAAAAAATAAGTTTACAAGATATCCAGTTTCTTCAGAATACTGAATTATTACCAACAAAAGAAGAAGCTAAAGCATTAGAGAGATCAACCTTGGAATATTTAACTATGCAATTAAACTGGATTTATGGGCTGGGATCATCATAATTTAGGGGTCTGAACCTGTTGAACCAGTTTTATCTCTATCTCTCCAAATGGAATTTCTTGCTGCATATCTATTTTTCTTTGGTTTGCAAGATGGAGCAAAGGGATAAATGTGTATACAATATCTTCTTTGCTCTTAGAAGGAAGTAAGCTATCAAAGGTCAATTTATATCCAGTTGAGAAGAACTTCTTTATCTTTATGTACAATTCTTTTATTATTATTGTTATGTCAACAGGTTTTTTAGGGACTACTATACTTTTTGGCATTGAGTTCATTAATCTTCTTTCCTTCACTTCAAGTGCCTTCTCTAGAGCCTTTACTAAATCATAAATTGAGACTTTTCTCTTTCTAGGTTGTGGTAATCGTGGGATAAGAACTGGCTTCTCTCCATTTAATAAGTCTTTGATTTTTTCAGGAGGAATATCTTCTGCAAGCAGGTCCGGGTCCATTGCTTCTGTTTGGTCTATTAACCTGTCAAGCTCTAGCATATCTTTTCCAATTAAGGTAGTAGATTTTATCTTTAGCAGTATTGCAGCAGCGAGGACTATTTTTCCAGACACTCTAAAATTTAACTCCTTTAATTTCTGAAGCATTTCAATATATCTTTTAGTAAGTAAGGATATGTCTATATCCCAAGGGTCCATCTGATCATTTCTGACTAATTCATAAATAATCTGCTGCCAAGAAATATCATCTTTTTCAAATAGAATTTTCATTATCTGTTCATTTGGCTCTTCAGATTGGAAAGTAAAAAGACCATTTGCTTGCTGTAGTTGTTGAGTTTCTGTGCCATCCATGTTATTCTACCTAATACTATACATTCTACCTAACATTATACTGTTACTAAAAATTTGCTATACTAATCTGTTCATTTGCAAAGATATAACCAGTATACGTTTTCGTATATTACTTATATATAAAGGTTTGCTAAAATCTTATAGTAAGGTGAGGTTCTTGCCCTTTTCAGTTTACACACCAAACTTTTTTATACTTCTCAAGTTTATATAGCCTTTAAGGGCCTGTGGTCTAGTGGCTACACGTAACTTAGCTAGATTCTTAGTTTAAGGCGTGCCTCAGATGACAACACGTTTACACCGTGTAGATCACCAGTTCGAATTTTAGAAGGTAAAAATCTTCAAATAGAAAGTCTGGTCAGGCCCATATTTTCTTATAATGATATTTTTATAACAATATTATTTTGCACTTCGCAATGATGTGAGCATCGTAAAGCTAGTTATTCTTATTAATGCTTGATGATGCAAATATTTATAATATAGCTAAAATCTTTTAATTACTCTATGCGCTGGTAGTCTAGTGGTTATGATTGGGCCTTGCCATCTTAGCAAAGAGGCTTAGACCCGGGTTCGAAATCTTGAAGCACATTAGCTTTGGATAGGAAGTCCCGGCCAGCGCATTTAATATCTCTTATTTTATTCAATATTTTATCATCTATGAAATCATCTATGTGGTTAATAATCTAAATTTTACGTTGAAATGTGTATGTTATATTCAGAAACCTTTAGGTATACTACCGAGAGATTTGAGAAAGAGAAGAAAAGATATTATATGAAAAAGTGATAGTTCAGAAACTTTTAAATACACTCATCTTATATCTTAGCTGATTGGGCCCGTAGCTCAGCCTGGTGGAGCGCCGGTCTTATATGACAGCGTTCTAAACAAATGTTTAGGGCTAACTATTGGCTAAGCAAGCCGGTGGTCAAGAGTTCAAATCTCTTCGGGCCCACTTATCCTTTATTTCTAAGAAGTAGCTTCTCTTGTCAAATTAAATCTTGCGCGCCATGAAGCGTCTATATTAGATGTGATAGTTTCAAGAAGTGTAATTTTTAATGCATCATTTAAGGTTACTAGAGATCCAATCTCTAATTTTGGACTCAATTCCCCATTAATTGAAAACTTAGCAAAATCTGATCCTATGAAATCAGCTTTTACTTCAAAACTTTTGTCCAATAAAGTATAAATTTTACTGTCACTCTCATAGATAGTATCAACTATTGATTCGCTCTTCTTTTGTTGTATGGAAGTAGATTGTTGTTGTGTTTGTTGTGGCTCAGGAGTTTGTTGAGTTATAGCACCAGATGTGATACTTGAGCCAGGGTTTGAGACCAAATTCACCTTAAAATCAGCCTTAAACCTTTTAGGAGAAGGCCACCATGAGGAGATTGTGAATGGTTTATCTGCAGTGAATTCATAAATTGTTGAATCACCTGGCTTTATGTCACCAGAATCATAATTAACTTCATCAGCAGTGAACAATAATCCACCAAAATAGACATTTGTATCACTTACCTTAAGTATAAGTTTTACTTTTTCTCCTTTAGCTACTTCAATTGATGAGGGATCAAACTTGTTATCATCAGCTTTAACTGTGAATTCTTTTATAACTAGTGGGAGTTCTGTAACTTGCGGAGTTTTCTCTTGCACAGTCTCTTGTTTAGGCTGCTCTATAGTTATGGCAGTAGTTGGGGCAGGCAGTTCAATCACTATGCTCTTTTCCTCGTCATAATAATGGTTACCATCAACAATTGAGTGTGCTCTTATATACATGAATTTCTCTTTAGTGGCTTTTATAGATGCCCTAAAAAGCTGGGGCACAGTTCCAGTTTGATAGGTGCTTGCTTTACTATACAGTTTGAAATCAGCATCATGTGATATAGTATCGTAATGAATTGCTGTGTGTGAAATATTACCCTTGCTTCCTGTAACCTGCCATGTTATTGTAAGGTTTTCATCTGGTAGCCATTTTTTAGGTGCTGAAATAATTTTTACATCTATTGGCTCAATTTTCTCTTCTTTCTCTTCTACTTTCTGCTCAGGCTGCTCTTGAATCACTTGCTGCTGTGAACAGGCAGAAATTAGAAATATGCTAATAACAGATACAAGAATTATAATAATGGCTAGTTTTCTTTTCATAATAGGGAAGTAAAAATGAGCCTATATAAGAATTTTACTTTTAATAAGCTCAGTAGAAAATCTCGCTTTGCTCGGTTTTGCCATCGGCTCACCTTTATCCGTTTTAGTATAGTAAGCCGCAAAAATAAATAAGGCTAGTCGTGGCTTCCTATACTAAAACTATAACATCACAATAGCACAAAATTTAAATATTAGTTACATTATAATGTTATAATATGAATTTAGA
>CAZBGH010000105.1:0-5475 GCA_964491335.1 uncultured Methanosarcinales archaeon
GTTGATAGCCTACAATTTAGGGGCTAGATTTATTGAGATTTTCTACAGAGCCTTATCTTTGAGAGGATTTAAATATATAAAAACTATAGAAATTTAACTAGTTTAGATTGTTGATTTAGATTTCTCAATATAAAGCTTTGTTTGAGAATATAATCTATATTAAGACCAAATTTTTTCTTTGATAAAGCCTTTGCATAATTAAGCATTAATTCTTTATCTGAAAACTCTATTGGTTTACTGCTTAATGATTTCCTAGTGCCCTCACGAACTACCCAGACTCCTAAAGGCATGCTATATTCATCAGTTATAAATCTTAATACCAAGCAAGCTGCTTGTCTCTTAAGATAGTGCAACTTCTCTAGTGTCCCTATACGAGATGCATAGTAGCCTCCTGCAGTGGATTCTGCATAAGTTTTTCTTCCATAATAGTCCTCATAATCTGTAGTATATTTGGGAACTAGATAGTTTGCGTTTAAAGGTGCATACATTTCAAATAGCTCATACGACCATACTTCAGGAAAGAATAAAACTAAGAAGTAATTGCCTAAATATCCTCCAAAATAAGCTGCGTATGTATATGACTGATAATCTTTAATCTGTTCAAGGAGATGTTTTCCTATTATATCATCAGTAGCAGTTATTGAAAATCTAGTGGGAACTAATTTTCTGTTAAATTTTAATCCAATGGCGCCAACACTTAATAATCTACTTAAGAAATTTTCGTCAAATTTGTTTTCATACAAATATGCGACTGCCCCCTGTGCCTTCAAATCATTATCATCAAATACCTTATAGACTTTAGTATGAATTTTTGGATTTTCTGCAAGTGTTGCTTGCTTAAGCTTAGCCTGTGCACCTGTTGGAGCCATGTGACTGTCAAGCTGAAGCCTGAATCTTGGCTTTTCTTTCAAATGAATTTCTACATCTATAGGCTTAGAAGACATGGCAATGTCCTGAAATAATTCAAGAAGTTTGGTATGTTGTTTTATGTTCAGGACTGAGCGTGAATTCAGCAATGATGAGCGGAAATCGACTATTTGTGGGATTGTAAAACTTTCAGAAGACCAGTATCTTGGAGCATCAAATAGCCATGCATCTTCACGCTGCTCTGGAGGAGTCATTATGCCTACATTGATGTTAGGATAGCCAAAGCGGCCAACAAAAGGAGCAACTGAATCACTCATGAACCTATCTTTTTCAAGCTTAGCCTTTACCCTGAACATGGCATTGTTTCTTGCACATACAGGGCATCTTCCTTTTCCGCAGTCGCCTAATGGGTTATAGCCTTTGTGCTGTTTGAAGGTGATTAGCATAACATCTGCTAGGTAAATTATAGTTTTAAATGTTTGCTCAGAGCAAGCTAAAAAATGAGGAAAAAATCAGAGTTCTGGTGTAAACTTGTGACAAATAAAATTATTTTCTAGTATATGAAAAAAGCTACTATTTTTTGGTTTCCCAGTACTTTTTCATTCTGTCACTTTGGACAAATTCTGTCCTTTGAAATTTTGGCATGTGAATTGTTTTTTGTGGATATGATTCTTGTATCATTCCGAATAACGCCCGTGCAGTGTCTCCAGTTTGTGTTGTATCGATATAGATGCCTATTGCAGGTTTATCTTCAAAAGGAAGGTGGCCATCTGCATTTACAGGCAAGACTATCTTAGAAAGATCTCTGCTAAGAGCAGATGCATGTGTGGGAAAAGATTTTCCCATAGTGCGTCGCAGGTAAGAACTGTACACACTTGCCATCAAGTAATCGCCTGATAAGGGTGAAATAACTCCGATATCTTGATTGATGAGTTCTTCAATGGAGTCAGCCCCAAGATTATTATTCTCTAATAAGTCCCACTGCAGCATATATTTTGTATCAATGTGAACATTGCGAAGTCTACCAATGATAGAATTGCCAACTACTTCTCCCAAGCTTGTTCTTGCGTATGTTGTAGTCCCATAGAGACTGTATTGTCTTCCTGCATCTGAAAGTAAATCTTGCCATCTTTGAAATTCTGTATTTCCATGAGTAGTTTTTGATAGTTTTGCTGCAAAGAAATCGCCAGATGCGTCTGCAAGTTCTTCTGCATGTAAAAGTGCTTCTTGTTGTGAATAAATTTGTTCTTGTCCATCAAGCAAATGGTTCAATATTCTTCTGACACGAAGAGAAATTGTAGGTTTGTGCATAACTGCTGCAGTTCTCATCTTGCGAAGAAGAGAAATAGTTTTAGTCATTCCAATAAGTTCTTCATCTTTCCATAATCTTTTAATTTGTGACATAGTATTAAACAGCAATAATGTATGTCTTATAAATTTTCTGCCACTAAAATTTGTGCAACACAATGCTAATTTTCATTCTACAACAAATCCAAGAACATTGCAGACCATAGCATGCCTTCATCTGAGTAATAGAATCTGCTTCTATAAGGCTCTCCATTGCTCTCAAAGACTTCAAGATAATTACCATAAGTCTCTATGATTTTCTTGTATTTTTCTATGTACTCTTTGGCTTTTAATGGATTGACTTCTTTCACTAGCTTTATATAAATTGGGCCCATGTGAGTCCAGAGAGCAGTGCCTTCATAGTTATGCGCAAATTTATTTGCAGGTATCATTTTAATATCTTCATTAAGAAATCCTGTATATTTGAGTGGGAAAGGATTATCAAGGCCTGCTTCCCTTATTTTATTTATTGCGTATTTTAGAAGAGGTTTTTCATTAAAGAGTCCGGTCCAGAAAGGGAAGATGTTAGCGTCACCTGCTACATACTTTTTGCCTGATAAATCATCTAGGAAATATTCTCCTGTCCAGAAATTCTCCCAAAGCAATCTTCTGTAATTATTAGCTTTGAAAGGATTATTTAAGATTCCTATTCTGTTTAGATCAACTGCGAGCATGCCTACCATCACATTACTATAACATGGGCTAATGCGGATAGAATGATCTTTAATTGAAGAAAAATTTTTGTCTTTTCTTACTAAACCAGTTCTTCTATCTATAACTGAATTGTAATATTTTTCAATTTCTTGATTCAGAAAATCTTCAAATTGATATAATAAGTCCTTACTTGCAAGTATTCTAATGCACCTAATTAGATATGGCAGGGAATCTGCTGCATAGTTTGGAAAGTCATATGCATAGCTGTTCTTAGTTATAGTTGTTGTTACTTTATTGCTTTTTAAATATGATTCTAAAGCGAATTTTATGGTTTTAATGCACTCTTCTTTATAGCCAAGTCTCAGCAAAGGCTCAAGGCACCAGGAAAAGTCCCGAAGCCAGAAGTCAGTAAAATGACCAGTAGAGGCTTGAAAGTAACTGCCCTCCCAGCAGTCCTTAACTATTTGAGTGCAGATGTCGTGAGCAGAGCCTGTATAGTGCTTAATGCCATGCTCCCTTACTTTAAGAGAACGCTTGAACATGCCAAGTGCTTTCAGTAGGTGTATAGGTTTGTACATAAAGCTAGATTTGTTTTATTGATTTATAAAATTAATGCTAAGAGTGAATATTGTAATATTTTTACGTGGGTTTTTTCTTACTGCTTTCGCACACCTCAGTTAACTCTCTTCATGCCATCTTAATAGGCATTACTCCAAGGCAATTCATCGGTGTTAAGCGGCAGCTTGGCAGATTCTAAGTAGCTTCTATAAAACGCGCCTGCGAGGATTTGAACCCCGGACCTAAAGGTTAGGAACCTTTCGCTCCATCCAAGCTGAGCTACAGGCGCACAAGGTCTATCCAAGCTGAGATAGCCAATATCTTAGTCAATATCTATGAAATTGAAATGCTTTATATAACTTATCCATCTTCCTTTTCTTTATGTATCAAATAAAACAGATTCCAGAAGATTTTATTGTAAAAGAAATAAGTGATGCAGAAACATGCAGAAAATTTCGTAATAAAGGTAAGTTTACATATTGGAAACTTGTCAAAAAAGATTATACTACTATGAAAGCTGTACAAATGATCGCAGAAAAGTTGAATATTAACCCTAAAAGGATAGGTTTTGCTGGAAACAAGGATAGAAGAGCTGTAACAGAACAGATCCTCTCAGTATTTTGCGATAAAAGTAAAGTTGAAAAGATAAAAATTAAAGATATTGTGTTAAAATTTTTAGGATATGGAGATGAACCAATAAGTCTGGGAAACCTTGAGAAGAATGAGTTTATAATAACAGTTAGGAATCTTGATAAAAAACCTAAAGTTAATAATGTTAAGTATTTTCCTAACTTTTTTGATAAACAAAGATTTTCTAATACTAATCTAAAAGTTGGAAAATTAATAATTAGAAATGATTTTAAGAAGGCTATAGAAACACTATTGAGAGACAAACATAATAAAAATTTAAATACCAAAATTAGTGAGTTTTTGAATATCCATAGTAGAAATTATATAGGGGCATTAAGACTCATTCCAGAGAAAATATTAAGATTGTATGTCCACAGTTACCAATCATATCTATGGAATACTGCTACTAAAATATTTCTGAAGAAAAAGAGATTAAACATAGTTATTGATTTAGAGTTTCCAGTTTTAGGCTTTGGAACTGAGTTTAATAATAGAGAGATTGAGAAAATATATGATAAAATATTACATGAAGAGGAGATTCATAAAAGAGATTTTATCATAAAACAAATACCAGAGCTCAGCAGTATAGGAACTTCAAGAAGATTGTTTGCAAAAATATATGATCTAGAAGTATTAGAAATTAGTAAAGACGAATTAAGCCATGAAAAATATAAAATAAAAATAAGCTTTAAACTAGATAAGGGATGCTATGCAACTACAGCTCTAAAATATCTTTTTCCTTCTGAAGAAAGGAGTCAATCTCAAAAGCTATTTTCCCCACTAATTGATTGCCACTAATGATATGAACAATACCCTTTTTTTTATAATAATCTATCAATGGCTCAGTTTCTTTGTGGTAGATATCTAATCTTTTCTTTATAGCTGTAGATTTGTCATCATTTCTTTGAATTAGCTTACCTTTGCATTTGCTACATATTCCTTTCTTTTTCAGAGAAGTATAGCTGTAAATAGTTTTGCACTTGTTGCACTGCCTTCGCAGAGTTAGTCTTTTAATTGCAATGTCATCACTGATCTTTAACACAAAGACCTTATCAAGGTTTGTTATCTTATCTAATGCTCTTGCTTGATTGATATTTCTAGGATAACCATCTAGTACAAACCCTTCTCTACAATCTTTCTGCCTCACTCTTTCCTTGACAAGGTTTGTTACTATGTCGTCATGAACTAGCTGTCCTTTCTTTATGAAAGAGTCTGCTTTAATGCCTAGTTCAGTCTCTCTTAATAAGGCATCTCTAAAAATGTCTCCTGTAGAGATGTGTGGAATTTTATATTTCTCAGATATAAGTTTTGATTGTGTTCCTTTGCCTGAGCCCTGTGGACCTATAAGCAATATTCTCATTTAATGACACCTTACTTTGTAATATCTTACCATACAGTATTTTAGATTTATTATTATCC
>CAZBGH010000106.1:0-5438 GCA_964491335.1 uncultured Methanosarcinales archaeon
AAAATGAATGAATTTACACTAACAAAGAAAGTTGCGAAACATGGAAAGCAAGGAGTTATCTTAGTTCCAAAAATATTGGAAAATGAGTTAAGATCTGGAACAATAGTTGAATTAAAAATCAAGATTCTTAAATCGGAGGTTGAAAATGAAATTATTAATAGTTGAAGACCAAAGTGGTCCACTAGAAGCATTAGTGTTTGCAGTAAATAAAGTAATGCCTGCTCATTATACTGATTTTTCTAAAGGAGGTTATGATGTAGCAAGATGCTATGCTGATGCCGAAAAAAGAATTTCAGAAAATGATTATCAATTAGTACTATTAGATCACAGGATACCCTATGAAGATCAAGGAGATTTGGAAAGAACCGACTTTGGCCGATTTTGTTCAAGTTTAGAAAATATTGGCTATACTCTTATCCCTGTAATCAAAGGGAGAAATCCAAATACTGTTATAATTGGAACCTCATCTCTTTCAAAGGGAGAATTAAGGGGTCTTCCTACTCCAGATTATACTATGAGTAAAATGTGGGGAGATGCTGAAACAGATTTAGAAGACAGATTAGGTCAAATAAAATGACATTAAATGAACCAAAATGGGTAAAACGATAATTTATGATAAAGCTGGAATGGTTGGAAGAGTTTTAGCTCAGTCGTTAAGCCTATTTGGAGGTTCTTATCAAGTAACAGATTCTCAAGAGGTTATCGAACAAGCTCCTGATGATAAATCAATAGATTCTATATTATTTGTAGTTGGCGATAAAGGGACAAGCAATTTAGGAAATCAGGTAAGAAAGCGTTCCGTTGATACTCAATTTATTTTTGCTACACTGCCACAATCAGCAGAACATAGAGAATCATTTGGAGATATTAGTTCTGGTTTGATGGGTGAACGATATAATGCAACAGACTTAGCTAAGTTGGTTCAGCGAATGGGGAGAGCAACAACCAGATTAGAGCCTGTTCTTGAAAGAGATTATGGTTTTGCTTTTGAAGCAGATGCAAAAGGATTAACACAAGTTCTTATGGATCAGTTTTCAGAGCCATTACTCTGTTTTAGAGAACTTGTACAGAACTCCGTAGATGCAAATTCTGGTAGAATAGATATCAATACTGGATATGATGCTAATAAAAAATTGCTTTCTGTAAGTGTAGCAGATGATGGAACAGGAATGACACTTGATCATATTAAGACTTACTTAACTTTATTTGATTCCACTAAAGATACTGATATTAAGAAAATTGGTCAAATGGGTGCAGGAAAAGTATTTGCTCACGCATTAGGTCCTGATGTCACTGTCGTAAGAACTGGAGATGGAAATGAAGGTCATAAAGTGGTTTTCAACTCAGATTTAAGTGGAAGAGTAATGGAGACAGAACCATACAAGGGAACTGATGTCCAGCTACTTATCCCTATGAATAGAGGAAAAGCAATAGCTTTCAATAAAAAATTAGGAGAAGTTGTTAGGTCATGGTGTAAATATGTTAAAACTCCTCTTTATATTAATGGAGAACAAATTAATGAGCCATTTGATCTTGAAGGTAAGTATGTATCTCGCGTGAGTAGAGAAGGATTAGAAGCTGTTATAAGATTATCTGAAGGAAGAAGCTCTTATGATTTCTTCAAGGGTGGAATTTTACTAGAAGAGGGAGTATGGCATCACTCTGACAGATGGGAAAAAGGTAATATAATGAGATTGTTTGAAGGCTTAGTAGATGCTGAAGGTTTAGATTTCCCTATTTCAAGAAATGGTGTTGTTCGAAATGATACTTTTGAGCAAATATTCAAAGATCTCAAAAAATCTGTTGTAACAGAGTTTACTCCGCGATTTTTGGAAGATTATACTCCAAATTCAAGAGAAAGTCATACAATGAGAGATTTTTTCTACCATGTATTAGCTAATGGAGGCTATGGCAAATTAGAAGATGAAATTCTTAAAAGAATAAGACAGCTTCCATTACTGGAAAATGCGGATGGTACTTATTTATCAGTAGATCAATTAAGAGATAAAATCGAAGAACATGGCTGTCTCTATTATACAAGTAATGGTTTAAGTAGCACAGAACTAAGTGCATTTTTGCAGCAAGGAATTCCAGTAATTAGAAATCCTGATAGCTTAGTTGAAAATGAACTATTTAGGGGAGTTAGACTGCAATGCCTAGACAGCAGATATTACAGAGGAGAAGGTAAAAGAGAAATTGGAGCATTTGACTTTTACGCAATTAGCTCTTTACTACAAAAAGGATTCAAACAAAAAGTCTTTGCTGGTTCAATAGGTGGAGGTGGATTTGCTGGTATACCAGTTAATGAAGATGGAACTTTTGATAATCCATTTGATTTTAGTAAATTAGAAGTTTATGGTGCTTTATTCAAAAATTTACATGGATATCCTGAACAGACTGTACTTTTAGATAGCTATAATGAAGGTTTTGGATATAATAGAAGGCACGTTGTTATATTCAACGTAAACCATCCATTCATGCAGCAAATGGAACAATTATCAGGATATGATACAAGATTATTACAGTATTACATAGCTTGTGAACTAATTAAATCAGAAAAAGTGTTCTCAAATGTATCTCATAAACTCAGAGAGCATGAAATGTCAAGAATAGGATTAAAGGTGGTGGACTATGAGTAAACTAGCCTCAGTATCATTGGACTTGGAAGGAATCGTAAATGATGGAAGTATAGTAGATGAACGTCCATTCATGTTTGATGTAGATAGAGAAAAAGCTTTTAAGAAATTAGCCAGTAAACAATTCAAGGATCCTAATCTTGCTTTACGTGAAATTGTGTCTAATGCTCTTGACTCTTATTCAGGAATGGAAGCTCAAGCAGAAGTAGATATAGTTCTGGATTACGAACATTTTGAAGTGAGAGATTATGGAATAGGATTTACTGAGGATAAAATTGAATGTTTGAGAACATTAGGACAAAGTGATAAGAGAGGAAAGCGAGGATATATTGGAAGATTTGGAATAGGATTTGCTTCATTGTTCCACCCTGACTTGAAAGTAAAGCGAGTTTTAGTAGATACAAAAGTAAATGGAGATTATGCTAGATTAGAATTTACTGTTCAAGATACTGGAGTAACCCTAAAAAGATATTCATTAGAAGGACAACCGCCATTTTCTACTAGAATAAGAGCTGAGTTTGGTGGTCTTTCATGGGATCAAAAGAAGAAAATGCAGGAAACATTAGAGGAAGAAGCAAAATATATGAATGCTGATGTTCGACTGAATGGTCAAGTAATTAGTGGAAAAGCTTTATTTGAGCAAACGAGAAAATATTCTCTTGATTTAGATGGAAGAGTAAGCGGCAGATTATGCTTTTATAATCCAAATGACAAAAAGGAAAAAAATACAGAATCAAGAGTAGCATTACTTTCACATAATATTTATGTAGCTTCAACTAGAAATAGTTTTTTACAACAAGGAAGAAGGGATTTTTCACTTCCAGACTTTTTTGGTTATGTGAACTCTGATGAACTAAATGTTATTACTTCAAGAAACGATTTTAGAAAGGATGAGAAATATCAAAGTTTCGTTAAAGAAGTAAGACGTGAAGGTAGAAAATATTTCAGAGATCTTTGTAAGGAAGTAAATCGAACAAGAGAAAGTGAACTGCGAGAAATTTTAGTGAACGCATTTTCTAGCAATAGTCGCTTCTTTAGAGATTATAGTCCAGAGAAAGTGACTGATGCTTGTGCAAAAGCTTTAGCAGAGGCAAAGATATTTACTTGTTGGAATAAGTTAGGAGCATTTAGTTTAAAAGACTTATATGAGCAGGCTCACAGAGAAGGACATCTATTATTCGCTTCAATTTCAGAAAGTTCAGAGTTGTTTGATATTCAGGGCTATGAAGGACCAATAGTTAGAATGCCAAAATATGAAGGGTTTTCATTTGAAGGAGTGAAAACTCATAATATTGACAGACTATATAGTAGTAAAGGAGAAATGAATGAAGAAGTTTATGGAGGACTAGTAGACGAAGGAATACTTAATCCTGAAAAATTGAGAATCAAAGTTAATATACTTGATGCTGAACAACTTGCACCTAATGAGCAACGCTTTTTAGATGGACTAAGAGGGATTTTATCCTCAGAAAGAGTTAAAGAAGTGCTTGCAAAGATGGGATTAGATACAGAATATAAAGTAGATGTTGCAGAAGTTAATCCAATTGGAGTAGCTGCATGTTATACAACTGGAACAAACCAGATTTGTGTCAACAGGAAGAATCCACTTTCAGCACAATACATGCAAGAACAAGAAGGTAATACAGCACCATTTTATATGCCAATCTTAGCTCACGAACTGAGCCACAATGTTTTATCTAGACATGGAAATCCATTTTATGATACATCTTCAGAATTGTCAAGTAAGTTAGCATTAGCTGTAGCTGCAGATTATGCAGAAGGTAAAAAATAGACAAAACGCCCTCTATAGATTTTAGGAACTCCCCCGTTTTAAAAAAAGAAATGGAAATTTTATTGTATTTATCATGAGTTATACGAATGAGTTAGGAAATAATTATTTATTTCCTACGCTTATTTATTTTTGTGGCTTACTATAGATTACATTTAAATAAACCTCTCTTTTTCCTTTCTTTTATGGACTACAATAAAATACTATATATGAAAAACAACTACTTGAAAGAGTTTGAGGCTGTTGTTGAATCAGTTAAAGATAATAAATATATTGTTCTGTCACAGACTGCGTTCTATCCAAAAGGTGGCGGTGTAGCATGTGATACTGGTAAATTAATTAGGGTGACTGATAATGAAGAATTCCCTATTATATTTGTAGGCAAGTTTTCAGTGGATATTAACCATGAAGTTAGTAAGCAGGGCTTACAGGTTGGTGATAAGGTTAAGGGGATTATTGATTGGAACAGGCGTTACAAGCTAATGAGATACCATACTTCTGCACATCTTGTATCTAGCATTTTCCATAAGGAAAGCAACGCCTTAATTACTGGAAATGACTTAACAGTTGAGCAGGGGAGAATAGATTTTAACCTAGATAACTTTGATAGAGAGATAATAATGAAGTATTTTGAAAAGGCAAACGAGTTAATTAAAAAAGGTATGCCTATTAGGGTTTATTTTATGACAAAAGAAGATGCTATTAAGAATCCTGAGTTCTTTAAACTTGCTAAAGGTATGCCAGATGGTGAAGGAGAAATTAGAATTGTAGATATTGGGGGATATGATATACAAGCTGATGGTGGACCTCATGTAAATGACTTGAAAGAAGTTAAAGGCGTTGAATTTATCAGAGCTGAGAATAAGGGAAAGAATAATAGAAGGGTTTATTATAGACTAGTAGATTAAATCTTTATTTATGTCAATTCGAAAGTCTAACTTGAAAGCAAGAAAATTATTTAGCATGCAAAATTATATAAATATAAGCTAATTTATTATTTTATATGAGCTTAA
>CAZBGH010000107.1:0-5435 GCA_964491335.1 uncultured Methanosarcinales archaeon
AAGGAGTTCCTTGGTCTCTTTGCCTAAGATATTCCTCAATAATTTTTTGAGCATTTGTGCCACTGCCTGACATAAAAATAGCTAGACGCATTGGCTCTTGTTTTGGTTTGTATAATTGCGTTAGCTCCATTTTTACAAAAATGCCTTCTCTGCTATATCATTTCTATTATAATAATGTGGTGCAAAGATCTTACGTCTTGCTGCATATGCAGCTTGCTGAGCTACTCTAATATTTCTTAGTAAATCTGTTGGATCATCTGCTAAACCTAGTGCAGTAATCCCAAGTGTTCTGCCACCTTGATTTACCAAAAAACCACCTTTAAGTGTTGTTTGTGCATGGAAAATTTTTACTCTTTGGTCTTCCCCTGCTTCTAGTACACCTTTTAGAGGCAAATCAATTTCAGCTTTGTCTGGATACCCTCTTGCTGCCATTACAACACAAACCGCTGCTCCTTCATTCATTTCAAAGGCGTAGTTCTGATCCAATTTTTTATCTAGTAGCAATGCAAATGGGTTGTAAAGACTATGTTTAAGCAGCATCATTAGCACTTGATTCTCAGGATCACCAAATCTGCAATTAAACTCTAAAACTCTTGGAATATCTGCCATCATAGTACCAGCATATAAAGGACCTATATACACACTTCCCTGCGCTTTCATAGCTCTAATAGCTCTAGTCATGTAACTGCCTACTTGGTTAACTACTGAATAAGAAATGAATGGATAATGTCCAAATGCACCCATGCCACCTGTCATTTTTCCTATATCGCCATCCTCAAGTCTCTTGTGATCTTGTATTGCTACAGGAAACACTATGACATGATCTCCAGTTGAAATACCAAAGACAGAAAATTCTGAGCCAAACAAACGCTCTGCAATTAAAACATGTGGCTTTCCAGTAGGATGTTTTCCATAAGTATTAATAATTTCTTCGAGTGATGAAAATGCCTCTTCCCTGTTATCACAAACCCTAACACCTTTACCTCCTGCTAAATATCTATACTTAATAACAACACCCTTATCAGTAGTCATTTTATTAATTGCTCTTTGAGCTTCTTCCTTGCTATAACATTTTATAGAATTTGCTTGAGGAACATTAGCATCATTCATAATATCAAAAGAATAAAATTTATCACATTCTATCTCTGCTGCACGTTGAGTAGGCCCTACAATTCTATGAAAACCTCTTGTATGAAGATGATCTACAATTCCTTTATTTAAAGGACTTTCAGGCCCTACTAATAGCAGGTCAATACCTTTTCCTGCAAGAGTATCAACTAAGGCATCATAATTCGCAGGGTTAGTGCAATCAAGATTAATCCAGCTTTCTCCTCCTGCTTTTGGTTCTTGCTCTATCCCAACATTTCTCTTCCCAGAAACATAAAAAACTTTTTTTACTTCGTCTGCTTTAGCAATATTCCATGCCAATGCATGCTCTCTTCCACCGTCTCCTATTATCCCAACATGTGTCATATTTATCCCTCCTCTGCTCTCCCTGAAAAATAAATTCTTGAGCCATCATATGCTCTCAGTTCAACCCCTTTTCTTATAGTTGCTTCTTCTAATCTGCCTACAGTTTTAGATTCAAGCCCTGCACTTTTTATAATTTCTTGTACTTGTTCTGGCTCATATGTTGTTACAAAGCTATCATTGCCCATGGGCCACTGCGCATATGCTTTATCTATAGTAGTTGAAAATGAAGACTCTGCAAGTTGTATTTCTCTTGGATCAGGAGGAAATAAATCATCAATAGAGACATATAAATTGTGTTCAGCTAAAGGTCTCGCTAATTTTCCATTATAGGCTCCACCACTCATGTGAAACACTGCTGATACTAGTCCTTGCTCCAGCAATTTTTTAAACAATGGATAAAATACAATGCTAGGCTCAGCTAAATATTCCAAGAAATATCTGCCCTCAGTAGTTTTATGCCATTCATGCCCAAAAAGTTGTATCATCAATTTCCTCTTACTGGTGATACCATTAGAGCGAGGGTTAGGTTTGCCACGTATAGCCATAAGATAATCGCCAGTTTGTGGAGTTGGAAGATGCTGCAGCCTTGCCTCGTCAATAAGGCTAACAGCTGAGCCGCTCATGTTCAGTACAGGAGCCATATCATTATAGCCTCTCAGACGCTGTCCTACTTCTTCAGGTTGTACAGTATAGGAAAAGCCTAGTGATCTTCCTATGCTAAGAGCATCGTTGCTTAACGAATCTACACTGGTCATGCCTATGCCTCTATACTCAGCCACATCTGACACAGCTTTAACTTCAGCAGCAAGCTTCACGCTGTCATCAACTTTCATTGCAAGCGAGTCCAAACAAGCTCCCTTAAAATTCCCTAGTCTTTCATAAAATTCTGTTTTAGTACCAATACCATCTGAATTGAGATATACTGCTTTTCCTCCTGGTTTTACTAAAATATACCAAATATCATTAATTTCAAATGCTCCTGCTGTAAACCTTTTGGCTTCAACAAGACTTACCATAGTACCTGAGACATTAGCCTGCTTCATGATTCTATCCCCAAGGTTGGCTCTCTCGCCACTAAGCATTACAAGACCAAATTTATCCACCTCTCTACGTAGTGCTAAACCTACTCCATGGAGAATATCGCTTGAGCTACCATCCCAATCAATCACATTGCTGAGTGCGAGGGGTTTTGCTCCTATAAGTTCTGCATGTCTTACCAATCGCTCCACAAGAGAAGCTGCATGCTGCTCAACAGATTCTAAATGAGGATCTCCAGTAGTTGAATGCACTACAAGATTATACTGCTCTGGAATGCGTAATACTGCTATTCCACCCCTGCCAGGTTTAATAATATCAACATAAGATGAATATGTAAGTGTTGGAGCAAAGATTTCTGCAAGCATTCTTGATTCTGGATCTTTTCTATTTACTTCTGTATTTAGATACCATTGAAGAACATCATACATGTGCGTCACCTTTTTTCATATCCATCTTTCATTAATCACCTCACACAATAACACGGCTCTAGCCCATGCTCTAATGCATTTTGTTTATCTTTTAACCATATTTTGTTCGAACTAATTATTTTCTGAGTCCAACCACATTTTAGCATGTGAAATTTTTTGCCTTTCTTGGAAGCAATATATTTTCCCAATGAAAATTCTTTTGTATCTATCACATTTTCCGTATTTACAATATTTTCTGATTTTGTATGCTCTTTATTCTCTACATGCTGCATAGACACCTCACTTTTATAAAAAGTTTCCTCTCCTTTATCAGCAAGTGCACTTTTTGCCATTGCATTTCTTTTTATCTCATATCTTACATCACTTTCTCTCCTATCTGCTCTATTATTTGCCTTCCACTCTTCTATACCTTCTTCTTTACTTACAGAAATAATGCCTACAGAAGTAGAAGAAATAGCCAATCCTGTCATTCCAACAGTGATAGAGCCTATCATTACTAGAATACCTTTACTTGCATTGAAATACACAAATAAGATGAAAAATAATAGAAAAGAAAAGTAAAATGTACTTAACAGCCAAGAAATAGAGGTATCTTCCAACATTAAAATCCAAATAAAGATTCCAAAGATTATTAATAATGAGCCAATGAAAAGCTCCGCAACCAACAGAGATTTAGCTTCTGCTCTGCTGACTAAAACTGCTGAGCCAGTTAATGCCAAAATAGTTGTAATTATCATAGCAATATACTTGTTTATATCCATTGTAATTAAGAAAAGTTATGTCATATTTTAAAGTTTTCTCTTTTAGAGTAGTGATTAAATTTTTTATATCTTTTATGTAGCATCCTCAAAAATACTAAAGATTTTTAAGTTTATCATTATTCACTAATCATATGACCTTAGACTCACAACTTAAAATAACAGCAGGTACGATTTATGGGAGGATGATGGAAGTTTCTGGAATTAGTTTACGTTACGGAGGATATATATCCAGAGCAGGTCTTGCTTCAGAACTGATGGATAATGGTGTACAAGCAAATAGGAGAGAATTGCTAAGAAATATTAGACAGACTCTTTTGATAGATTATGGTAGTAAAGATAATATTTTGACAGGTATTCAAATTCTTAAAGAAGTTTGGAGAGGTCATTACGAGGATCCATCAACTACAATTACATATAATCCATGGAGAGAACTAATGGGTGGATCAAAGATCGTGGGAGATCCCAAATTCAGTATAATGAGACAAAATCCTCAAGAGGGAGTTAGGAAATTAATGGAGATGTATGCTTTATTTACCCAACTACCACAAGAATTGCAAAACGAGTTTTTAGAACTTGTTGGTACATACCCTTGCTATTTAGGTTCTATTATGAGAAATTATCTTACAGATATACCCAAAAATATCCGTCCTATACGTCCTGAAATAAGAGATGTCACTTCTAGAATAATCCAGGTAACAGCCCAAAATCATCAACGCGAGATGAAATCCGTTCTTCGATTACTATCTAGACATAATATATGTGTTGAAAAAGGAACAATTGTAAGAAAAGAGATAGGTGAGCTTCTTGAATGGGATATTGAAAGAACTCCAACAGAGTGGAAGAAGGGGCATTTAGTTAGTACTATAATAGCTGATGATGTAGCAGAATTAAATGAAATGCTTTCAGGTAAAAATAGATAAGAGAACTAATTACAAAAATAGAAATTTGCAGGAAATGTAAATCAGAACTCTTCAAACTCTTTTAATTTTTCCAGATAGCCTTTTTGCTTTAGGTACTCAACTTGGGATTTGGAATATTTGTAAAGAATATCTCCCCTCTCATCACCTTCAAACTCCCATGGCTCAACTATAACTAAATCCCCTTCTCTTACCCATAACTTTCTCTTTAGCCTTCCTGGAATCCTGCATATCCTAGTTTTTCCATCAAGGCATCTAACCCTAGTTCTTCCTCCTCCTAGGCGCTGCTCAAGAATCCCATATACTTCCCTTCCCCTTGGGATTTTGGTTCTAGAGATTTCTATCTGATGCTCATGCATCCTATGCTCTTCTTCCTTCTTTTTGCCCATTAAAAAAGAATAAAGTTAATTAGTTTATAAGGTTTTTGTATCTATTAAATCAAGATTCTAAGTGTCTAATGTCAGAGAATAAGACTGAGCAAATGTCCTTCAGTTGTGCGAGTTGTCCGCTAATCATTGCTGTGATTAAAGCAGTAGCGGACTGCCTATTGTACAAGCGTGAGGTTTTAGCCGAGCGCATATGTGCAAAGGTATGTCTTTAATAACTGGTATTAACAAATTTACTTTACACTATTGAAGAGGGATAATAACTAAAAGTATAACTCCACGAATTCAAAGAAAATTTATAAATAGATCATAATTTTATATGTAGGAAATATACCATTAGTCCATCGAAAATCAAAGATTTTCGAGTGTGATCGAAAATGCGAAGCATTTATCGACATATGACTAATGGACGTAAGTCCAATGTAGTTGCAC
>CAZBGH010000108.1:0-5405 GCA_964491335.1 uncultured Methanosarcinales archaeon
AAATTAACAAGGGAAGGTATTGCTATTGTTTCTACTATGCCTCTAATCATTGTTGATATCAATTCATTAGCAACTGCAAATGCTTGCTGTATAGGTAAATTACCAGCTATCTGCACCAGTTTATTATTATCAATTACAATCACAGTGTCACTTACCTTTCTTAACTGTAGCAATCCAAATTCCGCTTTATCTACCCTTGCCCTTTCAATCTTAAATGGCATTGTAACAGTTCCTATAACAATTGCTCCTGTACTTTTGGCTACACTAGCAACAACAGCAGCAGCACCTGTTCCAGTGCCTCCGCCCATTCCTGCACATACAAATACCATATCAGTAAGTTTAAGAGAGTCTTTAATCTCGTTTAGTGACTCTTGTGCAGCTTGTGCTCCTTTTTCAGGAAAGCCTCCTGCACCTAAGCCTCTTGTTACACTTCTTCCAATTAGAAACTTTCTATCAGATTCTGTTATATCAAGATGCTGTTTGTCAGTATTACAAGAAATAATCTCAGCACCTCTAATACCTTTCTTATAAAGCCAACTGACCATATTACAGCCAGCCCCGCCTACACCTATCACTTTTATGTTAGCTTGCCCAACCTCTATCTCATTCTTTCTCCCCAAGTCTGCTTTAAGAGCATTATCAACAATGAAATCCATAGCCATAATAATCCACCTCTTTTTTTAAGTTGTCGTCATGATTATTGTTACTGTAATCTCCGCGTTATCATGCGGAAGTATTTCTATGAAAGCCCTTCTATATAAATGTTACGTTTTTGTATATTAATATAGTAATTTTGTATATTAGATTATTACTTAATATTTATTATTTTCTATATTCACAGTATTAAATGATAGGGTTATATGGCATAGAATTATTATTAGCTCTTACTTTTGGGATGTTATATGCCCTTTATATGATGATATCAAGAATTATGGACTCAAAAGTAGAAGATAGAAACTACTCACTAGTGTCAGGAAAATGTTTTTTGTCAAAAACCACCCGTCACAGACGGGTGGCATGAAAGGCTGAAAGCCATGCTAGCCATACCGTTTATAGACGGTGGTTTTTGAGCATGCTCGGAAATATACCATCTTGTGCAACTACATTGGACTTACGTCCATTAGTCATAGACTAATGGTATATTTCCGACATATTAAAGCAACCATCACACATGCTGTCATGCCAGTCGTTGTTATGCGCTGATATCTTTATATTACATTTTTTACAGTTGAAATTCATTACTTCGTCATGCTTCATATGAAAAGTTCTCATTTTTTCTTTCATTTCACTTGAGTTCATTGATTCAGCAAAATAACCTTTCTCCCAAAGCTTAGTCGCCATTTTTATATGAAAGAATTAGTTATATTTATGCTTATTGATTCATTTTTAATCATAGATAGAAATTTAGTTGAGGATAATTACAATAGATTTATAAATATTAAATTGCTACCTGACTATATGAACATCACATTTGTTGGAACGTCTATTACTCCTAACAAAAAACCAATTAATTTAGATATTCTTGCAGATGATGTATCGGCAGAAGATTTAAAATATTTTTCAAGTGTGGTAGAGAAAGTCACAAAAACTGCTCCAATTTATTCCGAGATGGGAAAAGGAGAATTCATTAATTTCGAAGTCAAAGATGAAAAAATAATTGCAACTATGGAAACCCCTATTATACGTATTAAATATACAAGAGGTCTTGATTATATAAGACGCAGGACTATCGACCATGCTCTGGCTTTGTTTTATATGGTAAATCAGGCAGTAGTGGATGAGGCAATAGCTGAAACACTGCTTCCATCTTGGATACCCAAGAATTTAGAAAAAGCAAATAGTTTAGGTAGAGAAGCCTATAATAAACCAAGTTTTTTAGGTTTTAGAGCAGCCCCATGGGATGGATTATTAATCCTTGAAGAGTTTGCAAAAAGATTGGTAATAGCGCCAGAAGTAATATATCCCGACTCTCAAATTGAGGTCTATAATGCATTAAAAATCTCGCCTCCTAGAAGAAACTAATTCTTGAAGAACAAATAATTTAATATCACTTCAATAGATTACCTTAGTTTTTTAGTTCTTAAAAATATGGGGATGCCCGGACTTTCATAGATGCAAAGGAAGTGAGCACGAAGGACTTTTGCAAAGCAAAATGTCGCTCAATGTGCCAAGTGATTTCGCACCTGTTTTGAACCGGGATCTTCCGCTCTTCTGCATTGCGAACGTAGTGAGCATTCGAGGCTTTATGCCTCGCAAAACGTCAACCGATTTCGCGGTTGTCCCAAAGCGGAAAGGATGAACCAAGTTACCCCACATCCCCTTAAAATAGAAAAGGTTAAAGAAGTAAATTTAAATGTATCGTTGAGTGCCATTAAAATACCTTGTATAATAAACAAGTGGAAATAATATCTTGTGCATTAGGCCATAGTTGTAAATCTTCTTAAGCATTTTTTTAGGGTCATTACTTCTTTTTATAGCATACATAATTAATCCATAATTTTTACCAAGTCTATTCCAAATGAATCTGTTAACAAAAGAAGCTTTTAGCCTAGGTGAGAATTCTTTTTTAGCAATCTTTTGATATTCATCACTTGGATTTAAATTATCATTTATCATCCTAGCAGCTAAATAGCCTGAATAAAGAGAGCTTCTAATGCCAAATCCAAGTAATGCGTCTTGAATTCCAGCAGCTTCTCCTACATATAACCTGTTATCTTTGAAGAAAGTATTATTTGTGGAAAAAGAGCCGACGCCACCAGCTCTCTTTTCATTTGTAACTCTAAGCCTATATTTTTTAGTAAAGAAGTTCCTTGTTTTATTAAAACACTCCCCAACCATCTCAAAGTTTTCTGCAACTACAGTACACATACAACCGTAACCATTAATAACCAACAAATACGAGTATCCTTTATATCCAAGATCGTCATTAAATACAATCTCTGCTATATTTTCCATGTCCGTATTAAATACTATACCCTCATCAATAGCAAAAGGGTTTTTACCAATATGCCCAGTAGCTATAACATGAGCGTCTTTCTCGTTGCATGCCCTGTTAAAATAAATTTTTACACCAAGCTTAAGTGCTTGCATCTTTAATGCATAGTCTAATGTATCATGATAAGGACCCCTTTTCACTAAATAGACCATGGGGCTTTTAGTTGAGGTTATGAGGCTTACTTTTTTGTTTGTTACTTTAACAGTTGTAACAGGTGTATAAGGAAAATCTATCTTAATGCCCATCCTCTCTAGATGAGCAAGTGCGTCTTCATCATATGACCAATTTTCAATACCTTGTAGGTCCCCTGAGAATCTTGTCCCACAGTCTTTATTTACTTCAAATATTTCAATCTTTTTACCAGCTTTAGCAAGATTAATTGCAGCAGATAGTCCAGCAATACCTGCCCCAGCGATTTTAATCTTTTGCATATCTAAAGCCTTCTGCATATTCAGAAATTTATTTACTTTGTATTTAATACTTTCCATTGATTTATTTAAGCATCAATATCTTTCTCGCCATGCTCATACTCGTAGATTGGTGACCATATTAACCCAAAACTTACAGCGTATAAAAGTTCTTCAAAAGGCACACCAAAGAATAAAATACCACTTATATTTTGCAGGTTGTAAAAATTTTGAATAAAACTTGGGAAAATCATATTAAATAGAAGAAATATTGAGAAATAAATTATAAGAAATGATAAACCACCAAATAAAGAATGGTAAATAAGGTCTCTTCTTTCAATACAAATTGATATTGCCCCTGCAAAATAAAATACAGTTAAAGAGTATATTAAATTTGCTTTAAAGATTATAGTAAATATTCCCATTGCAATAATACCAATAAAAAGGGCTCTTATATGATGCTTATATGTCTTCTTTAACTTGATTTTCTTTCTAAAAAAGAATTCATAGACAAAAGTGGCTATACCACCTGCAAAAAACATGAATAAAGCATCCTCTATTCCATATCCTCCTGTTAATCTTCCTAAATCAAGAAGGGTATTAGGATTCCAGTAGCCTGGGACTATTGGCTCTATATGTAATAACATTGACAAAATAGTGAGAATAATAAATATCACTGCACTAATAGCTGGATATGCTATGCTACTCCAGATTATTGGTTTTCTTAAATCTCTCCTTAGAATAAATGCTAACAGCCAGATTATACCTAATATTAAATCTCCAAATAAATATTCATACATTTTAGGTTCTATTTATATTTGTAATATTTAAATTGTATACTTATTTAAAGCATAATTTATTCTAAACTTTTATAAACTATTACCAAATATTGATGATTATGGAAGTTACTTTAACACAAAAACATAAACTAAAGAAATTAATTAAAGAATTGGAGAGCTATAAGGCTAGGCATACTGAGCTTATTACAGTTTATATTCCTACTGAATATGATATGAATAAAATAATTAATCACCTTGGAGAGGAGGTAGGAACAGCCTCTAATATCAAGTCAACCTCTACAAGGAATAATGTTACTTCTGCTCTTGAGAAAATGATACAACACCTCAAACTTTATAGAAGAACACCTGAAAATGGATTAGCTGTATTCTGTGGAAATGTTTCAGAAAGAGAAGGTGTGCAGGATATAAGAGTGTGGAGCATTGAACCACCACTTCCTCTTAATACAAGAATTTACAGATGTGATAAAGAGTTTGTTTTGGATCTGCTGAAAGATATGCTAGAAGTAAAAGAGGTCTATGGACTAATTGTTATAGACAGAAGAGATGCAGATATTGCACTGCTAAAAGGAAAGGCAATAGTTCCATTAGTAAAAACACATTCACATGTTCCAGGGAAATTTAAGGCAGGTGGACAATCAAGCCTAAGGTTTCATCGACAGATAGAGGGTGCTGCAAAAGAGCATTATAGGAAAGTTGCAGAGTATGTTAAAGAGCAGTTCTTGGAAAATAAAAACTTGAAAGCAATTATTGTTGGAGGTCCAGGTCCAACAAAATATGACTTTATAGAGGAAGGACAATTAAACGAAAATCTAAAAAGAAAGATAATAGCTGTAAAAGATTTATCCTATACAGGTGAATTTGGACTTCAGGAGCTAGTTGAAAAGAGTCAAGATGTGTTGGCAAAAGAGGATATTACACAAGAGATGCTGATAATGCAGAAATTTTTTGAATTGTTAGCTAAAAAACCAGCCATGGCAGCTTATGGAGAAAAAGAGGTGATGGAGAAATTAGTGATGGGTGTTGTAGACTCTGTTATGGTTTCTGAGGCTCTTGATGATGATAAAATTGAGAAAATAGAAGAAGAGGCTGCAAAATATAGTACAAGTGTAAAACTAATTTCAACTGATACAAGAGAAGGACAGCAATTAAGAGATCTAGGAAAAATAGCAGCAATATTAAGATATGAGATAAATAGTTGATTCT
>CAZBGH010000109.1:0-5311 GCA_964491335.1 uncultured Methanosarcinales archaeon
GAGAAATCATGGGAAAATGATTTGAAGGGGCTAATATTAGGAAGTCTATCAGATTTTAATTACGTTAAGAAAGTAATCTTAGAAAAAGATTCAGAATAAAAATGCAAATAATAGACTGCCACGTTAATATTGGCTGGGATGCTAGTAATATCAGAAAGAATTTGATTAATATATGGCATGCAAAAAGGTATTATTGACATTGAACCCAGAAATGTATGCAGAACTGGAAGAGCATGCAAAGGCCAATTTTATGCAAAGATAATAAAGCTAAATTTTTGGTATGTGTAAGCAACCTTATATGCGATAAAAAAAGTGAACAACTATTAAACGCAGTTTTAATTGCGTTTGATATATGTTAGTTTCAATCGGCAAATGGTGAATTAATGAAAAGGGCAAAGATGTTATCACTTAATAGATGTTACAAAATTGAAAGATTTAAATAGTAGAACTTGTCATTATATCGTATGTCCATAATAAGAAACCAGTATAAACAGGGAACAACAGAACCCAGAAAATTTGTAATACCTACAGATTTATTTCAAGGTAATATGTTCGCGCAACTAGCTGATATGCTTCCCAAACTAGATTCAAAAAAAGAGCTGTGGCCTGTTGAATATACTAATTTTGGTACATTAATTCAAGATACTGCAACAGTATTTAGATTTAGACATGATGCGGATGATGCTACTATTAAAGGGTTTATTGATGAATTAATTCAAAAAAATATGCCTAGATTTACTCATAATGCTCAGGGTGTAGAAGGAAATTTTGACTACAAACCACCTTATGATAAAGATACATGGTAGATTAAAAAACTTCTTGCCCTTTCTTCTTTTACTTTATTGAACTTTGTTCTAGGTAGTATTCGCCATTTGCCGACTTTTCTGACGAAATTTTCCTCCACTTCGTATGGTCAAAGAGCATAACGGGCCATAAGTTAAATATGTTAAAGTGAAATTAGCTAAACTCAGGCTCAAATAATGCTCTATAAGCTTTTGAGATATTTGTAAGATCCCCTCCTCTAGCTACATCCTCAAAAGTAGTTGGGTTAAACACTTTATACAAATAAAATGTAACCAATTTACTATTATCAATATCTCCTTTATTTACAATCCAGTATCCTGTTTCATTGATTAACTCTACACCGCCAACTATAACAGGCTTAATAGTAACACTAGGTATTGCTTGCACAGGTACAGCTCCATTTATATCTGTTGGGATCACTGCTCCATCCAGATTCTGCAGCAGAGCCCTAACCTCATACATCCCAGGAGCTAATCTTATTGTTTGTTTAGTATCTCCTTGGCTCATTACAATAGAAGTAGTGATGCTATCTTCCTCATCTGCTTGCTTTAGTCTGCTAGCAGTTAAAGTAACCTGCTCATTTCCAAGCAATGGTTTTGCGCTTTGCCTGAACTGATCCGTTGCTAAAGCATTAAAGTCAGAAGTTAATATTTTTATGTCTTTCTCTACAACCTTGTCCAGTACAATATTAACAGTCTTAGTTTCTCCAAATATACTTTCCATTTTAATTGACTTAGGTATTACCTCGTCCTTTTCCAGCTTAAGAATACCTTGACCTATGCATACTGGCAGAGTTCCAACAAATTTACCCCCACCATCTGTTGATCCAACAGCACAGCTTCTATAATTTCCGCATTTATAAGATATCAAAACATCTTCAATAGCATTTTGTTTGTCATCTATCACATTTAATATTACTTCTGTACCTATTCTTTGGCTAGGATTACACATAAGACTTTCTACAAACCTTGGTTGTGTTACATTGGTGCTAGTAGAAATACACCCCACATTGCATGTAATATTATCTGTATATACTCTCCCATTTAAAGGGCAATGCCAAAAGTTTCCAGAGCCTGTGCATATTCCAAAAGAATTTTCTGTGGACCTATAAGTAACTGTCACAGAGTTTGGCTCATAATACCCAATAGTACCTCTGCCTTTGTTCCATTCGTATAAGTCTTTATTATCCCTTATATTTGATTCAAGTGCAAACATAAAAGTATACCCATTCTCACCTTCTTGCAATAGAGAGCTTTCATCTTTTATAATTACAATTATAGGAAATGACAAATCATAATAAAATTCATAGTAATTTGTTTGTTCTGGTGGTGCAAAGTTCAGTGGAAAATTTTGTCTTACAACTCTTGGCTCGAGCATATTTCCACTTCTTGGTGTAATATCAAAAAAGATCTTCCAGCTAGGATCGTAAAAGAAATTAACTGTAAAATTCAGATAGTTATAAGGGAGATAATTTAGGTATAAGGTTTTATAGAACCCTGTAGTAATAGGATTAAGCCCTTCAATTTGTTTTGCATCTTTTGTCTTATTTACCTGTATGATATTAATGTTTGGGCTAAAAATATCAGCCTTTAATCGCTCTTCAACAATATCCTTTGACCATGTTACAAAACTCTTTTTATTATCAATCCAGCTTATAGGCGGAATCTTTTCAAAGTCTGCTCCAGCATAAACTCCCAATAAATTCAATGTAATATCTTCAAGTGTTAGGTTATTTATTTCTTCAACTGTTGTTAATGCAGCAATGTCATACACATGCTGAAAATCCAAGTCTAAGTTAATCTTAAAATCAGACATTTTAAACTCAGATTGCCCTAGCTTTATGAATAATGGGTATTTTACATTAACAGTTACATCATCTCTGTTAACAATTGTAGTAGTTTCTATGCCCCCTTTAGTTATTACGAAACCTGTATCTTTGAAAGATTTGAAATCTTCTACGCATTTCTCAAGCTCTCTATTAATGTATAAATTAACCTGCCTCTGGATAGCATCTATAGATGGCAGCAAGCTTGAAACTACACATTCTTGGCATAAATTATTAGATTTCATATGCCACCAATATATCACATGGTTATTCTCAGAGAGGTAAACCGCATCAGAGTTTGTAGGATCTTCCTTGTTTAGCTGAAAAGAAGGGCTTAGTTGACTGTCTTCTGGATTGATGTAACCGCCATGCTCTCCTATTTTCTTAAAAGCCTCAACGCTTTTAGATTTTATACAGTTATCAACATAATTCTTTATTGGCTGTGCCCATAGTGGAACATTAAGCCCTTCTACAGCAGTAATCTCCTGCTCTTCTATTTTTATGCCGTAATAGTAGATAATTGTTGCAGCAGCAATAAGTAAAAATATTCCTAGAATTATAAAAACTGTCAATTGCGCTTTCTTGGCGTTCTTGAAATGGTTGTTTGATTTTGACATTCTTTATAGGATTTATAGTATATTATAGTTATAGGATATTGATGCTCTCTAATATAGTCAATTTTAATAACATTCTAATTCTTTAGTCTATCTGTTTAATCTGTCTGTATTTTTTATACGTCTCATAATAGTAAAACTTGACCCAAGCAATTTCCATTATAAATAAGAAGATTAAAATGAGAAGTACAGTTTCAAAAGATAGATATATATTTACATAAGTTGGCAAACTAAAGAGTACTCCTGAAAAGAGAATTATTATAATAAAGAAGAAAAAAAAGTACAGGACAACTGGAAGGAATTTATGCAGCTTTAAGATACCGTAATATAATACTTTCTTGGTGTTATTCCATATGCTATTATTTTCATTAAAAACTACATGCAAAAGTGTAGCTAAGTAAATGAATAAAACAATCTCAACATGCGCCAATATTATGCCAAATGGCTGCCTCAAAAATATCAGAAACCATATTAAAAGTATGATTGCACCCCAATACCATAAAAAGTTTGCAATAAATAACTTTATTAAGTATTTTTTATTAAAGCCCTCTCTCTTTATTCTCTTCCATGCGTATCCTTTGAGTAAAGAAACTAAAAAAATTATAAAGGTAACTAATAGGGTTAAAGTTAATATTGTTTTCCATAAGAACCTCTTTAATGTATCTCCTAAAAGAAAAACACCTTTATAGACATCTTCAATCACCTCTGGAGTAGGTTTTATCCTTGAGTCACTCATAAACTTGAACACTTTCTCTGCCTGCGGAGCTATTACATTAGCATCTGAGATATAAATATTTAACACAGTCTTGAATAAGCCTATTGTTAGTAAAAAAAATATTAAAAATAAAATATCAAGCATAAGCACATAAAAATAAGTTCTGTTCAAATCCAAGCTTCTCATAAAACTAGTATTATAAAACCATTTCATTAGCTTATTTTCTTTTTTCTCTGATACCCCTTGATATGCCCCAGATAATTTTAATCTTTTCATCATACAACCCATCTATTTAGGTTTATTTTGTTTATTATTCTCCTTTGCAACATTCGGTTAACTTGTATGCTTGTCTGTCCGCCACATAATTTATTTTTCTATTAACATAATTTGCAACGATTTGTGTATCTTGTATCCCTGTCCGCTAGTGCAGTTTACATCACTGATTAGCGGACTTATGGCAAAGCCTCGCAGGTATTTACAGAACCGCAGTTCTGTACTTGCTGACCGAGGCTCGGATGCTAATTGTTTTATTATATATTTTTATGGATAGGCGGACTGATGGTAGACACTATGCGAAACGTTTGCAAATTATTACAATTAAGATAAATTTTTGTGTTTTATAATCAAACATATTTTTTATCTCATATCATTTTCTACCCTTCTACTTTTACAACAGGCACTTTTACAAACTGATTGTTTGAATAGGTTAGCATAGCATGAGTGAGTTGCTCATTAATGTCAAAGTAATATGCATAAAACCCTACACCTGGATTACTGTTTCTTGCAGTATCCTGTTCAATTTGCCATGGGCTAATAGGGCTATTGCCAACTAATTCTACTTTGTAAGACACTTCTCCTTGGGCAGGCTCAATATACCAAGTTACTTTATACAAAGATGTATTATCAGGCTGCTCTATTTTTTCTGCCTGCAAGGTTAAAGTTAACACTGAAAGATAAACTGGAGTAGATAGCTCTGCACCTGCTAGAGTTGTTTCAGTTCCTCCCCATTTACTACAGATGTCCAATTCCCATTGCTCAACCTTATACCATTCCTCTACTCTTGGATCAAATTGTTTTGGTTTTGCATAAACTATACCTGAGAGTGGAAGACTTGAAAGTAGTAGTACTCCAAGCATTAGCATGATTAGCTTCTTATCCATCAGTAATCCCTCCTTATATCTGGGAAGCTTCCTGATATGCAATAATCTTCACCTAGTTCTTGTGGTGTGTAACCAAATCCGCCATAAATAGTATCCCATACTCCTTTTAGTTCAAGTAATGTTTGCACTGTTCCTACTATACCACAAGATATAGGATGTGTACCTGCTGTTGAAATAAAAATCCCAAATGCAG
>CAZBGH010000110.1:0-5288 GCA_964491335.1 uncultured Methanosarcinales archaeon
CCTAGAAACATTTAGAGGCAGGAAGAAAACAGAAAAGCTTATATAGATATTCTTACTTATCTTATAAATAAGAAGGTGATACAAAATGCCATTGCTGGAAATTAAAACAGTTAAAATAACTGAAAAAGGGCAGATAGCTATTCCAAAAGAAATACGGAAGATTGAAGGATTCAAAACAGGGTCCAAGATAGCCATTTTAACCTTTAAAGATCATCTAGAATTAAGGCCAATGGAGCAGATAAGCGAAAAAATGGCAACTGCAATTGCAAGTGAAAAATCCTTAGCTAAAGATTGGAATAGCAAAGAGGATGAAGAAGCGTGGAAGAATTTGTAAAAGGCGATGTGGTGGTTTTGCCTTTTCCTTTTTCAGATTTGAGCAAATCAAAAAAGAGGCCCGCTTTGGTAGTTGCTATTTTAGAAGGGGAGGACATAGTCCTTTGCCAAATAACTAGCGAGGCAAGAGTTGACAGCTACTCTATTGTGTTAACAAGCAACGATTTCAAAAAAGGTAGTTTAAACTTAACAAGCATGATAAGACCAAATAAACTATTCACCGCTGATAAATCAATCATTTTATACAAGGTTGGCTCTCTTAAGGAATCAAAAATAAAAGAAGTTGAAAAAGGGATAGTAAACATATTTACTGAATAGTTTTCTTAGACTTTTTGAACGCCACCGGTGAACATGGAAAAATATAAATATACTATAAGTTAAGTTTTTTATCAGTGTGTTTATTATGGAGAAAAGCATAAGCAAAGTACCTAAGCATATTGCTATAGTTCTTGATGGTAACAGAAGGTTCGCTAAAAGACTTTTGATGAAACCTTTTATGGGGCATGAGTGGGGTGCCAAAAAGGTGGAAAGGTTATTTGACTGGTGCAAGGAATTAGGAGTAAAGGAGTTAACATTATACTCATTTTCCATAGAGAATTTTAACAGGCCAAAAGAGGAGTTTGACTTTTTAATGAAGTTATTTGCAAAAGAGTTTTCTAGGTTAAAGGATGATCCTAGGCTTGAGAAGGATAGAATAAAGGTTAATTTTATTGGGAGGCTTGATATGTTTCCCAGTAATGTGCTGAGCCTCATGAAAGAGCTGATGGAGAAAACAGTGAAGAATGATAGATTTACTATAAATTTTGCAATGGCTTATGGAGGCAGAGCAGAGGTAATTGATGCTGTTAAAAAGTTGGCTGAGCAGATTAAAGATGGCATGATTGATATAGACAAGATAAATGAAGAGGTTTTCAGTAGGAGTTTGTATATGAGTAGTGAACCTGAGCTGATTATTAGAACTGGTGGGGAGCATAGAACTAGCAATTTCTTAATCTGGCAGGCTAATTATTCTGAATGGATTTTTTTAGAGAAAATGTGGCCTGAGTTTGAGAAAGAGGATTTTATGCAGTGTATTAAAGAGTATAGCAATAGAGAGAGAAGGTTTGGGAGATAAGTTGTAAAATTAGGTTTTTGTGAAGTCCTATTAACTATTCTACGCCAAAATTTTTTGTATTTTATATTTACTAATAATTTGCAACCCACCTACCACTTGCCCCTCTATCTGCCCAAACTTAATATTTAACTACTTAATAGTGGTTGTAAATCAAAAGATTTAAATACTTACTATACTCTATACATTACTAGGGTGAATAGATAATGGATATATCATATGTTGCAAATTCAAGGGGAATAAAATATCTGGCTGGATTAGTAGCACTTCTTGGAATAAATGCAACTAATTTAGGAACTAATTTTGTACCTACTTCTAAAATGTTAAACCCGCGAGCAGTTTATGCTCAACAACTAGCTTATGATGAACAAAGAGCTAGAGAAATAGTGAATGAATTGGAAAGATTAACTGTTGAGCCAGCTGCTAAAGGGCGCGCTAGAACAAATGAGATTTTTAGAGTTGATGATAAAGCATTGGAATTAATTGAGTCTTTTGCTCTTGAATTAAAAAGAAAAAGAGGTAAAAAGGGTAGGGTAAACCAAGAGGATAGATGCTCAGCTGTCAACACTTTATATGCAGATGCGCAAAAGAAGTACGGAAGTAATTTTAATCAGACTGTTGAAGATAGAGAAGGAATATCATACTTATATAGTGCACATATGAGTTGTGAGTGGGCAAAGCAGTATCTACGCAGATAAAGAGATTTTTTAGTGCTTTTCCTTATTGAGAAAAGGCTTAATTATACCCTCCATTGGAGCTAGAAAGGTAGTATCCAGCAAGAATATGGCTTCTTTTACATCTAGGCTTGTTATTGTGTTATGGTTGTTTTTCTCTGCAATGATGTTAAGGAAGAAGAGCATAGTTAAATAAAGTCTGTTTATGGCCCTCTTTTGAATATCTTTATCTGAAATCTTAACTGAGTGTTCTTTTAGTGCACAAACTGCATTTGCAAAGTCTATCTGCGTTAACTTTCTAGTAAAGAGCATAGAAATGTATGTGTAAAGCATGAACATGGCTTCTTCAGTAAATAGTTTGTTACTTAATGTGTTGATGTCTATTTCCTTATCGCTAGCTATTATTTTATTATCCCTTGCTGTTATAATATAGAATTTATTTGTGTATATACCCATTGTTTTGTATGGATTGCCTGATGTTTGCTTTAGAAGGTTGAATAACTTAATCTTTAGCTCATTCCAATCATATGGTTCGCTTAATGTCTGTTTTATTTCTTCATCTGTAAGGAAGGTAAAGTTTAGGTTTGGCTTTTCTGCTAATAATTGCTTATAGTACGATTTTCTAACTAAGAATGAGAAATCAACTTCATTATCTGGCAGATAGTCTTCTTTTATTATGCTTTCACAAGCATGGATAAGGTCAATATAAACCTTGTTCTTAGAAACAAAAGAAACCTTGAATGGGTATTCTCTGCAGACATAAGGTCTTTTCTCGTAAATAGAGCAGAGGGTGTCCTTAGTTAGAAATGGGCATGTTGAATGGTCTGTATCTCTAATGTAAGTCTTCTCATCATCTCTTAACTCTTGGAAAGCTGAGGGTATATTTTGCATATCCTCAAAGCTTAGGACTACATTAGAAGATTCACAGCAATATCCGCAGTTGGTGCATTTGAACTTTACTTTTTGATCAAAAGTGGTTTCCCACTCTACTAGGTTACCATCTATTTCTAGGCTGCCTTTGTATGGCTGGATAGGAGGCATAATATAGCAATGGAGAAGAAGGTATTAATAGTTTTCTAAGCTTTACGTAAGCGATGCATAAATATATGAATCAAATGTACATAATACTGCAGAAGGATTTGTTACTGGTAGTGAATGTCTACCTTGTAGAATAACATAATGAATAGGTTTTGCATGGTTTCTAATCTCTTGTTCTACTAGATTTAGTTTTATCATTTTGTCCTGTTGAGCGTGAATCATGAGCACTGGAATTTTGCTTGATACTTTCCGAAGATAGCTGCTAATATTCCATGTTAACATTTCCTTGCCACTGGCAATATGTGCTGGTAGTTCTCTGAGTGGTACGTCATTTATTGCTAGGAGTATCTTCCATTCAGGCGATCCTACTAATTGTGATTGGTCTGGATAAATTCTTTGCTCTCTCCTTATTGCATGTCTTAGACCTGAAGTAATACTAGCAACATAATCAACATATCGTAAAAAATTGTCAAATGCATAGAATAAGAGTTTGCTGGGAGCAGTTGCATAGAAATTATAGGATGCACAAATACCAGTGAGTTGTTGTGCATTTGTCGTATATGCCGCATATGCTACAAGAGGCATAAAACCCATGCTATGGCCCATGAGCAGAGGTTTTTCAATGCCTTCTTTTGTGAGTATAGTTTCTAAGTCTTGGCGAAATGCATCTAAGCTATAGTAACTGCGTTCTACTGGTTTATCGGAATAACCAACACCTCTAGGATCTAGGATCACAGTAGGATGGCTGCGTTCCTGTAGACCATGCTCAAGTGCCTCAAGAGAGCTATGGTTCATAGAAGCTGCAGGATGCAAAACAGCAAAAGGCTTTCTTAAGCTGCGATTCCATGTAATCCAATAAAAGATATTCAAGCCATCTGCTGCTACTATTTTCTTTGCTGTTTGTTTTGATTTCATAGAGCGAGAAAATAGGATAAAGTTATTTAAATTTTTTGCAAATTAGTCAAAACTCTTAATCTTTTCAATAACCTCTTGTATTACCCAGTCAGGGGTAGAGGCACCTGCTGTTACTCCTATCTTTTGCTTGCCTTCAAATAATTCTTTGTTTAATTCTTCTGGTTTTTCTATATGTAATGATTGAGTGTAGCGAGAGCATACTTCATACAAATGTTTTGTATTGGAAGAATTCTTACCGCCAATGACTATCATTAGTTCAACTTTTGGGGCAAGTTCTTTTGCTGAAGATTGTCTGAGTTTAGTAGGATTACAGATAGTGTCAACTATCTTGAGTTCTGTTTTTTTATATCGTTCTTTTACCTTTTCTTGTATTTCTTCAAAATCAGAAACAGCCATTGTTGTCTGGGATATTAAAGCGATTTTATCGTAATCTTCAAGTTCATTTATTGGAATAAGTTCATTTACTACTGCTGCATCCTTGAGATTGCCTATTGTGCCTTTAACCTCTACATGGTTTGGATTGCCATAGAGTAAAATTTTATAGCCTTGTGATTCTAGAACTCTGCCCTTATTATGGACCAAAGTAACTAGTGGGCAGGTAGTGTCAACTACATTAAGGCCACGATTTCTAGCTTCTTCCTTTAAAGAATCTGGAACACCATGGGCTGTTATTACAACAGTGTCTCCAGGCTTTGGGATGTCTAATTGATCGCGTTCTATAACAAAAGCGCCTCGTTCCTTTAGCTTTTCAACTACTTGAGGATTATGAACTAATTGTCCAAGTATATAGACCTGGTTTTCTGAAAGGTTTTCTACTACTTCAATTGCCCTTCTCACACCAAAGCAGAAGCCTGCATGCTCTGCTAATAGTATTTCTCTGGCCATTTTTATTTCGTATTAAGTTTATTCAAACTTAACTTTTAATCTAGTTTCTTGATTTTTCCTTATTTTACACTTTTATATTGTTAACTTTATTCTACTTTTATTTTTATCTCTTTGTTTGATATTTTTATATTATTTATATGATATTAATATTAATTTGTATTTTTCTTATGCACTCTAATTATGATTCTTCTTCATTTAGTTTTTATAATACTATTTTGTCTTTTATTATTTGCTCTTTTAATTTTCTTTTGGACTATTTTGGCAACTTGGTATGCTCGTCTGTCCGCCTCATTCATGTTATCTTCATGGATTGGCGGACCAATGGCATACAC
>CAZBGH010000111.1:0-5218 GCA_964491335.1 uncultured Methanosarcinales archaeon
AAATCTAAGCATTCTTTTATTTCACAATATTTGCTAAAATTTTATCTGCCTAAAATAATCTCAATTTTTTCAATGATCTCTTTAGATTTCTTCAAAAGAATGATTAGAATTTCTTTATTTACTTTGGTTTATCTTCTGTAAGAATACTTTTAGGTTTCATGCTTATTTCAGCATCCTTTTTCATGCTACTTAGAAATTTTGATCTAAACTTGGTTGAGAAACTTATATTTTCTGCAATACTTGGCATTGGATTATTTTCTACCTATACTTATTGGCTCTCTCTAATTTTTGGATCTATAAGAATAGGTATGCTCCTCTCATTAGTTATAATTCTAGGCATTACAGTGTTCTTCCATTTTTATTTAACTAACAACCAAAGAAAACAGATATACATATTAGGAATTTTTGGATTTGTTACAATTTTACTATGGCTCTTGGCATACCTTTTTGTTATTAAAAATATGCCAGTTCCTAGCTATGTTCAACAGTTCTATGATTGCGTTAAGAATGGAACAGATATATTAACCTGTTCTCAGAGATATTAATTTTTTATTCTGGATTAAATTTCCTTTTCTTTATAATCATTAGGCCTACAACGATTACAATAAATGGTAGTATTATACCCTGATATTTTATATTTAATCCTAACAAACCAAGATAATAGCTAGGTATAGCTACAAGAACTGTGCTTAAAGGAACTCCAATTATTAGTCTCTCTGCAAACTCAAGCTTTTCATGCCAGTAATACATTACTATAAATCCAGGTAACACAAACAGCCAGAATATGGACATTACAACCCTAATAACTATTAGCAAAGATTCTTTATAAAAAACTATTTTGAAAGCTATTACAGATAAAACTAACAAAATTAATATCCACAAAGCTTCATTCTTCATCTTATTAATTGTTTCTTTATTCATTTTTTTTGCTAATATATTTTTATGTAACCAGACAATTCTCACCAAGATTCTGATTATTCACAATTGAGGTTACCTCATTGCTAAACACTTCTTTCATCCAATGATTTCTGAGGAATATAGTTTTAATAGCACTATTGAACTGGATGATTGGTTGCGATTGTGAGCTACCGACTTTATCAAACACATAATAATCAAAAGAGCATATGTCCCTATAGCCATAGAAAAAATCTTGAGGCTCTTCCAAAGCATGGAAGCCATAGCTAAACAATGTTTTTCTATAAGGAATACCTGCACCACTATCCCCTGGAATCTTCATCTTATAATTTCTTCTTATGCTTTGGTTCCTTATTGACTCAAAATAATCCTGATAATTAATTAGATAATGCTCTCTTTTAACATTTCTTAGTAAAGCATCTTGCCCATAAATATCACCGTAAAAGAAGTATACTTTAGCATCCTCACTAGTTTTACCCTCAAGAAATTTAAACGCTTGCCAATGATATTTATCCATTAATCCTTGTCCAGATATAGGTTGATATCTTACATAGATCAATACTGAAAAGAGTAGAACTGATAGACTAATAGCAGTAATCTCTGACCATTTCTTTCCTAATAATTTTCCTATTTCATAACCTACTTTATATAAAACTAGTCCAAAGAATACTGCTAAATATAAAGGCCAGAAAAATCTAAGCTGGAATGCCCTAAATGAGAAGCCAATATAATTAGTAAATCCTAAAATAAATAATACAAATCCAGCAATCATTGCAGCATTCAAATTTTTCTTAGCAATTACAAATAAAGCTAGTATCATTCCAGCTATGATTATTATCTGTAATACTATCCCAAAGCTTGAGAAATAAAATCCAGGAGTTCCTTCCCATATTGGATAGGAGAAAAACTTGAAAGGCTGAGCCTTGCCCCATGTTCCTTGGAAAATAAGTAGATAGTAAACGGAAATTATTCCAGCAATAATTAGAGAGAATATTAGATGCTTAATTTCTACCAAAAATAACTTCTTGAATGCTAGTTTTATCCCAAAATAAATTATTATAACTAAAAATGCAAATATTGCTTCGGAGGTATGTGTATAAATTATTCCTGAGAAGAAAATTGCAAGTAAAATATAAAATTTGTTAATCTCAAATCTTTGTACTGTCCAAATAACAGCTATCAAAAAAATCTGTGCAGTTAAAGCAGGCCAGTGCCCCCAGGTAAATCCAATATAAATAGGATGAGTAAAAATAAGTACAGACAGTGGCAAAGAAAGTATAGCAACTGTTGGATTAAAATTCTTGATAATATGATATGTCAGCAAAATAGAAAAGCATGCTAATAGGAAAATTACAAAGTATGTACCATCATAAACCTCTAAACCTGCTAATTGACTAAAGATCACACCAATATGGTATATTAATGGTGGGTAATAACCAATAACGTCATGAAACCCTTTTGCAATGTAAAACGCCTCATTTCTGTAGTTACCAGCGTCTTTTATTGACTCTGCCCTAATTTGATGCTGGAATGTATCAGATGCCATATACCCATATGGAAATTCATGCTTAATTCTGTGGTCCCAGAGCGGAGCTAAGCCTAGCCATAGGAGTAAGAAAAATACTACAAACAAGAATACTTTTTCAATGTCTATTTTTATATCCATGAGGGATTTTTTCCGATTAATTTATTTTGTTTTATTATAATTATTTACCAAGTATTTTTTTCCTTTCTTTTTCAGCCTGCTCAAATCTATCAACAGCTTTCTCCCTTTCTCCCCATTCAATCAACTTTTTAATCCCTTCTTTAAATGAATATTTCGGCTTAAACTTAAGATCTCTTTCTATCTTGCTATTATCAGAAAGATCATTTCTTGTATCACCATACCTAAAATCATTTGTAATAATTGGCTTTACATTTACTCCAAGAATCTCATTTATAGTTAAAGCAACTTGACTAATACTAACTCCAATTCCAGATCCAACATTATAAACCTCTGTTTTATTTGCATTTTTCACAGCCAATAGATTAACTCTTGCTATGTCTTCTACAAAAATAAAATCTCTAATCTGCTCTCCATCTTCAAATATCACAGGCAGTTGCTTATTTTTTATTCTTGAAAGAAAGATAGAACAAACCCCAGTATAAGGGTTACTTAACGATTGTCTAGGTCCATATACAGAGAAATATCTAAAAGCAATTGTAGGAATATTTAATGTTGAAGCAAACATTAAAGATAATTTTTCAGTAGTATATTTAGTTAATGCATAAACAGAAATATTTTGTGCAGGCTTTTCTTCTGGAATAGGCACAGGCCGCATGGTTTTATTACAAATTGGACAATGCAATTCCCAGTCTTTTTTCTGCAACTGCTCAAGTGTTCTTAATGTAGGATACTGCATGCCATGTTCCTTGCACTTGTATGCCCCTTCCCCGTAAATTGTCTTTGAAGACGCAACAATAATTTTCTTAACCTGCTTTTTCAGCTTAGGGTTCTTAACCAAAGTTTCATATAAGTTAGTAGTTCCTTGAATATTTGAATCGCAATATTTTACAGGCTCGTACATTGATTGAGCAATGCCAGTCATCGAAGCTAAATGTATAACAATTTCAATATCTTTAATCCATTTTTTCCAAGCATTTAAGTCAGAAACATCACCTTTAACAAACTCAGCTTTCTTGTTCATGTAAGCAGGTTTCCTACCATTATGCACCTGAGGCAATAAATTGTCAACTACTCTAACATCATAGCCATTAGCTATAAGCATATCAACTGTATGACTTCCAATAAACCCTGCTCCACCAGTAACTAATATTTTCATACAACAAGAAAACTAGGAAGCGTTTATAAAGATTGCTGATGAGAGGATTTGCTTTTATTCTGAAACCTTATCACCACTTTTTGTAAAGCTCGAAGTAAGCTTTTCGATTCTCAGGACTTCTAAAAAACTTCAAAATATAAACAGAGTCTTTGAAAAACTTTCTATAGAAAATAATGATCTTACCTCTGAAAAAATAAGTTAATTCTACAATTAGTAAACAGGCACGCATTTGGACTAAAAGCTGAAGATATTCCTTTTCTGCATCAGTTAATCCAAAAGTTTTAAAATAACCTTTAAGAAAAGCACGTGAAGCACTCAAAATCTTTTTGTGATTAATAAAACAAATATGCGCCAACGCAACTGCAACGTCTGCAGCAAACCATGAATATATAGAGTCCCCAAAATCAGTAATACCTACAAGTCTATTTTTTTGAATCAACAGATTTTTACCATGAAAGTCATTATGGACAACTCCTTTTCTAAGAACTTCTAAATCCTTACTATTATCTCTCCATAAGGAAATTACACCTTTGGATAGAGTATAAACTTCAGGAGCTAAATATTTCTTTACTTTTGATAAATGTCCAGCGACTATATGAAATTGAGCAAGATCCCAAGGATATTTCTTCCATTTTTTCCCTTTAAACTTTGCATGACTAGTTGTAGTGTGAATTCTGCCCAAAGTTTGGCCAAGGTTTTCCATAAGCTTTAGGTTTATCTTACTGTCTTTCAAATGGTTGCCTTTAAGAAATTCTTGAACAATTCCAAAAGTCTGCCTAAAAGCAAAATACTTTCCATCATCTTTTGTATTTTTTATTTTCCCGACAGGCAATCCAGAATTATACAGTGTTTCGATTAAGGCTATTTGAAAAGTAATTGAAGGTAATTTATCATACCCGTACAATTTCAAGAAATAACTGCCTTGATTGGTTTCCAATCTGAAATTTGCATCATAAAAACCACTTAACTTCCTAATTTTTCTAACTGTAAAAGCATAGTTCAGCTCTAAAGCCTTTTTTATTGATGTTTCTTTTAATTTACTTTTAATTAGATATTTCATGTGTTTTAGAGCTGCCCCTCTTAAAATAATCCTTCTCTTTCAACTTAATCTTTAGGTTCAAAGTCTGTATATAATATTCAATTATCTCATTAAATATAAAATCTAAATCTTTAGTTATTTTCCATTCAGGGTAGTGCATCTTAAACTTGCTCATATTAGAGATCCACCAGATATGGTCACTCTCCCTTTCAGGTGCTTCACTCCAGCTTAACTCTATCCCAATCTTAGCCTTTATTGCATCTGTTGTTTCAAAAATGCTGATAGAGTTATTTCTTTCACCACCTAAATTATAAGGGTTACCATAAAGTCCTACTTGATTTTTTATAGGTTTATTTATGAATGCGTACAAAGCAGTTGCAACATCACTGGAATGAATCTGGTCCCTTACCCTATAGCCACCCCCATAAATGTTGTAATGCTT
>CAZBGH010000112.1:0-5034 GCA_964491335.1 uncultured Methanosarcinales archaeon
TTGATGACATAGTAAGACAAGCAAAAGAAACAGAAATTCTAGAAGTTATAAGCGATCAGATAGGCTCACCAACATATACAAAGGATTTGGCAATGATGATAGAGGCATTACTTCCTAAGTTATCTAAGGAGGGAACAGAAAGAGCTCCTTTTAGAGGAGAAGTCTATCATGCAGTAAATCAAGGCAGAGTTTCAAGAGCAGATTTAGCCAGAGAGATAATAAATATTCTAGGATTAACATGCGAAGTTCATGACATAACTACATTTACATATAATGGAAGGAGAGCAGGGCAAATAACAGCTATTAGACCTAGGGATTGTTCCCTTGATACAGGAAAATTAAAAAACCTAGGTATTGTTCCTAGACCATGGCAAACTGCGCTGAATGACTATCTTCACTCTTGAATTGCTCTCTTGAAATTACTTAGGATAGCAATAACACTTTAGAATCAAGAATCTCTAACCTAGCCTTCTTAATCTTGGCATACAACCACGAAAGATTAATAAATCATGGTATATTTGCCCTTAACAGTGATACAATATGTTAAAAGAGCCTACAAGCAAATTTATAAAAGTAAGATGTGCTAAATGCAAGAATGAGCAGATAATCTTTGGAAAGGCTAGCACAGAAGTAAAATGCCTAGTATGCGGCAAGCCTTTGGCAGAATCAACCGGAGGCAAAGTAAAAATCAGGGCAAGGATATTGGAGATTTTAGAATAGTGAGTTTTTATATTATTACTCTTTGCAACACACTAAAAAATCTTTTAGATTTTTGGTGCGAGAAAATTCTTTGCAATTTTCTGCACACAAAATCCTCGATTTTGTTGTGCCCAGAAAATCTATGATTTTCTTGGGTTTGGTTACCTTGTATCCTTGTCCGCCTAATATTTATTTTGTTTATTATCACAATTTGCAACGATTCGTGTACTTTGTATACTTATCGGTCCGCCACATATAGCTGGACATAAATATTAGGCGGACAGACAAGCATCACACTAATTAATGTCGTATCACAGATACAACAAAGGTAGTAATTAGTTAGACATTGATTAAAACGTATGTTGCAAAGTACACAAAGTCACTCGTTTGCAAATTATTATATTATCTTTTTAATACAAAAATCAATAAAATCCATTCAAAAAACTGATATAAAATGCTTTACAGGAAAAAAGGAGTTCCTCAAGAAGACGAGTTTGTAATGTGCACAGTCTCAAGTGTACAGCCTCATGGAGTATTTGCCAGCCTTGACGAATATGAAAAATCAGGCATGATACACATATCAGAGATAGCTCCAGGAAGGATAAGAAACATTCGAGATTATGTTGTTGAGGGTAAAAAGATAGTATGCAAGGTTCTTAAAATTAATCAAGAAAAGGGCCATATTGACTTATCGCTAAGAAGGGTTAATGAAGGCCAAAGAAGAGAGAAAATAGACGAAATAAAACAGGAACAGGTTGCTGAAAAAATCGTGGAGAGTGTGGCAAATAAGCTTAATATTAATATAAAACCATTATACGAGGAATTACTTCAAAAAAGCAATTATGGTAGATTATTCCCTTTATTTGAGGGTGTGGTAAAAGGAAATATTAAGCTAGATGACATTAACATTGATAATGATACAGTAAAGGAATTATTATCAATCATAAGACAGAGAATAAAAAAACCTGAGGTTGAGATAAAGGGAGATCTTAAATTAAGGAGTTACGCACCAAATGGTATAGATATAATTAAATCTGCTTTAAAAAATGCAGAAGATAATGCAAATGGAATGATAGATATAAGATATAAAGGTGCTGGAAATTTTAAAGTTATCATAAAAGCAGATGATTATAAGACTGCAGAGAAATTTTTGAAAGATAGTATAGACTCTGCAATTGGGCATATGAGAAAGAATAAAGGGGAAGCTGAGTTTGTGAGGCAGGAAGCTTGAATCGTATTATGAAATGTTCTGAATGCGGAAATTATACTTTAAAAATTGTTTGTGACAAATGCTATGGCAAATGTTATGAGGCAAAGCCTCCAAAATATTCCCAGGAGGACAGATATGGAAAATACAGGAGAATTGCAAAAAAACAGTTGGAGGAGAAATGAGTACCTGGAAAATCAATTTAATTGCAAGAAAGCCAACGCTTAAAAATCCCATCTTAATAGAGGGGTTACCTGGCATAGGAAATGTCGGAAAAGTAGCCATTGATTTTATAATTGATGAGCTTAAGGCAACGAAGTTGTATGACATATTCTCGTATAGTTTCCCCCATTCAGTGTTTATCAACGAACAGAACCTTGTAGAGTTACCATCTATTGAGATATACTATAAGCAGTTGCCTAAGAATGATATTATTTTCCTAGTAGGGGATGTACAGCCAACAGATGAAGTAAGTAGTTATGAATTCTGTGAGAAGATACTTGACCTCTGTGAGGAATTTAAAGTTAAGGAAATAGTAACTCTTGGAGGAATAGGATTGCAAGATATTCCAAAACAACCTAAAGTGTACTGCACTGGTAATAGTAAACAAATAGTTGATAGATATAAGAAGCTTAGTGTTAACGGAACAAAGCTTGAGACCAATATTTATGGTATTGTAGGGCCAATAATTGGAGTCTCTGGATTATTGTTAGGATTAGCTGAGAAGAGAAAAATAGATGCAGTTGCACTGTTAGCTGAGACATTTGGACACCCTATGTATCTTGGAATTAAAGGCTCAAGAGAGACCATAAAGATATTGAATGGAAGATTCGGGCTTAAGCTAGACCTAAAAGAATTAGATAAAGAGATTGAAAATATTGAGCAGGAGGTGTCTAAAAAGTCTAAAGAAATATCACAGGTATCAAAACAAATCGCACTAGATAAAATTAAAAACAAATTAGGAGAAGAGGCAGAGTATATAGGGTAGGTTAAATAGCAGTTATTCTCAATTCTGGTGTCTCTGCTTTATTCACCTTGTTTGGTAGAAGGAACCCTATATTAACAATCAGCGCCACTTTCCCGAAGAATTGTTCTGTAAATTTGTGTATAAAAAATTGGTTCTTCTCCTTGTTCACGCTTCTGTCCAATGACATCATCAATAGGGTTTCCATAGCCTCTCAAATCAACAAATCCGTCAAGGCTTACTGTTCTATAACCTCGGTGAGCATATTCTTCTTCCCAGTTAGCCCATTTGTTGATAAGCCTTCCAAAATTAATATATTCTCCAATATCCAAATGACTTACAGCATCTCTAAAAGTTGCACCTGCTCTCACATATCTTTTTTCAACAGCAGAATCTGACAATAGTCTTCTTATGAGCTTCATAACTAACACTTCGCTCAAGGCACTCTAAACCTTTATAAACTTACTGCATTTAAAGGCTTTTGTGAAACCCTCGCTTCGCTCGCCAGCATCTGTCCTCGCTATTCTATGTCTTATAGTCAGGCTCTGCGTTCCCGTAGGGAGCAACCCCTCGCGACGAGCTTAACAGTTTTATAGACGAGCTGCGGTATTGATGCTGGGAAGGGTTTCATATTAGCCGCATTTAAACCACAATCTTTAAATAAATTGCAAGATGAACATTATATTGAGAGGTGTATATTATTGAGCCATGTCATACGCAAAATAATAGCTAGAGAAATTCTTGATTCTAGAGGAAATCCAACAGTAGAGTGTCAACTATGGACTGATAAAGGTTCAATAATTGCTTCTGTTCCCTCAGGAAAATCAATAGGCAGATATGAGGCTTTAGAATTAAGAGATGGCAAGAAAAGGTTTCATGGCATGGGTGTTATGAAAGCAGTGGATAATGTTAATAAAATAATTGCTCCTAAATTAATTGGTAAAGATTGCAGGAAACAAGCTACTATTGATCAAATGATGATTGAGATGGATGGTACTGAAAATAAAAGCAAACTGGGAGCAAATGCAATACTTGCAGTTAGCATGGCTATTTGTCGATCAGGTGCTTTAGCACAAGATAAGCCTCTTTACTTGCACATTGCTGAGCTTTTTGAAAACAAGCATTTAGTGCTTCCAACTCCTTTTATGAATATTATTAACGGTGGCTTACATGCAGGTAATAAGCTTGATATTCAGGAATATATGATAGTTCCTTATGGAAATAGCTTTAAAGAGAGTCTACAGATTGGAGCTGAGGTATATCATGAGCTAGGTAAGATAATTGAAAGAAAATATGGCAGGGCAGCAGTTAATGTTGGAGATGAGGGAGGCGATGCCCCTCCTTTATCTAAAGTAGAGCAGCCATTTGAGTTAATTGATAAGGCTGTTAAGGAATTGGGTTATAGTAAGAAAGTTAAATTTGCAATTGACTGTGCTGCTAGCACATATTTTAGAAAAGGTAAATATTATATTGAAGGTAAAGTCTATAATACAGCAAAGTTAATAGAATTCTACAAAAAATTAATTAAGAAATATGGCATAATATCAATTGAGGATCCTTTTGCAGAAGATGATTTTGAAAGTTTTACTTATTTCTATAGGAAGCATCATAGACTACAAATTGTAGGAGATGACTTATTGGCAACTAACCCAGATAGAATAATAAAGGCCATAAAGAAGAGATCATGTAATACATTATTGCTAAAAATGAATCAAATAGGCACTGTAATGGAAAGTTTTGATGCAGCAAGAATAGCCCAAAAAGCAAGATGGAATGTTATAGCCAGCCATAGAAGCGGTGAAACAGAAGATAGCTTTATAGCAGATTTAGCAGTTGGTCTAAGCTGTGAACAGATTAAAGCAGGTGCTCCATGTAGAGGTGAAAGATTAGCTAAATACAACAGATTGCTGAGGATAGAAGAAGAACTTAGTGACAGATAGTTTAGGATACTTATTATAGAATTAAAAATTTGCACTACAAAACAGCAAAATTTATTTTGATTATAATAATTTTATAGTATATCTGTAGATTAGCCTTTGCAAACTAGTCACTTTGTGTATTCCAAGGTCCACTAATAGTTGATAACTATCAAAATTAGCAAACGAGTCGTAGGGTGTATGCTTGTCAGTCCGCCTAATATTTATGTCCAGCTATATGTGGCGGA
>CAZBGH010000113.1:0-5016 GCA_964491335.1 uncultured Methanosarcinales archaeon
TTGTGGCGCGGGTGTTACCGCGGCGGCTGGCACCCGTCTTACCCACCACTTATTCTCCAAGATATTTACTCTTGGCAAAAGTCCACACTGTGTGTGGACACTTTGGATCCCCTTGTCATACTTGCGTATATTGCAAAGTTTTCGCGCCTGCTGCACTCCGTGGAGCTAGGACCAGTATCTCAGTGTCCTTCTCGGGGCTACCTCTCCCAAGGCCCCTACCGATCTTCGGCTTGGTAGTCCGTTACACTGCCAACGACCTAATCGGCCGCCAACTCATCCTTAAGCGATTACTCTTTAAAAGAAGAAACATTCCAGTTATCTTCTTCTATTAGGTATTATCCTCAGTTTCCCAAGGTTATCCCCAACTTAAGGGTAGATTATTGACGTGTTACTGAGCAGTTCGCCCTCTCGCGAGAGACTTGCATGGCTTAGTCGGATCCAAATAGCAGCAACCTTCCGCAGGATCAACGGAAATTACAATTTATTGGTCGCAATTTTTCTATCAAATATTATGGAATTAGCCTATCACTCATTCATTCATACTCATAACAGGTTATGAGTATACATCTGCTTTCTAAAGAATTTTTGGCGCTTGTGTAGCCAAATTTGAAAGGAATGCAAAGTAAGAGCAAGAGATATATAAAGGTTTCTGTGACTTTGTAGGACTAAGCAAAAACGTAAAGCTTTAAATATACTTTGTTAATTAATCAAAGATCTAAAATGGATACAGAAATTAAGGAAAACGTAATCAAAGGAAGAGAAGCAGAAAGAAAATTTAAAAAATGGTTAGACGACCATTATATTCCTTACTTGTATATCCATCAAGACACAGACACATTTTCTTCAGCATTTAACAAATAGTTTGGTGCAAAAAGGCCTGATTTCATGATACTTCTTCCAAATTTGGGATTTATTTTTGTTGACGTCAAATACAGAAAAATAAATAAAGAATACAGAACTTTTCCACTTGACAGTTTAGAATCAAAAAAGTATTCAAGTCTCCAAAGAAAATTTAATTTGTCTATTTGGTATGTCCTGTCTAACGAGGACGTCGATTATAAAACTTGGTTTTGGATTCCAGTTTCTAAAGTGTTAGAGGAAGGAAGAAATCCTAAATTTAAGTCTGGTATATCAAGTACAGACTTTTTCGCTGTAAGAGTAACTGATTTCATTCAAATTGCTTCTGATGACTCATTAGACAGATTATTTTCTAAATGTTTTATAGAGAAAATTTAATTCAATAATCAGCTGAAAAAAGTGTAAGAACTACTTCTTCAACCTTCTCCTTTTCTCCTTTTTCATTCTTTTGCGCTGCCACTTCCATCTCATTTGCCCTTTCTTCTTCCATCGCCTTGAACTTCGTTTCATATCTGGAAATAAAAGGAATCTGTTTATAAAAATTGTGTTTTTGATCCCAGTTAACTTATTGTAGCTATAATACTAGAAAAATACTTCGCTTAGCATTCCAAAAACAAACCCAGGAAATGCTACACACTTCTTCTAACATTCGCTAAGCGGTTACGCTTTGCTTCATCCAAATATTTTTCTACGGGTTGGACTCTTATTGAGAATCAGCTAAAGCAAGATCATATAATCTTTGTGATTTTTCTCTTAAATCTGGTCTCGCATTTAACATATTATATTCAAATGGCATTCTTGGATATGTAAAGCCGCCAATATGGTCTATTTTTCCATCCCCATCAAACTCTCTTATTTTTTGTGCAAAAAGAAGAGGATGAGAATCTTCATTCCAAACATAAAGATTATTGGGATTTCCCCTATGAACTAACTGATACTCATATTTTTGTTCAGTTTGGAGATCAATAAATGAGCCTTTTCTTGTATTTAGAATTGAATCTAAAGAAACTGCTGATAATACAAGTAGTAAGCATCCAGCTATAATTTTACCCGTATACCTTTCTGCATTTTGATACATCTCTTTTAATACCATTTGAATCTTCTTACAAATAGAATAAAGAGCACCTTTATAAGTCTTTCTGTATGATACTACCTGGTAGTTAATATGAGAAATGAGCCCAACTCTTATTTTTAACAATATCACGACAATCTGAAATATTAATGGAAAGCTGTTGCTTTCCCACCATCCAAAAGCCCTCTTTAACTTTACATTTTTGCTTCGCAACGTTACACTAAAATGTAATCCCTCCAAGTATTCGGGAGAAATGAACAGCGCGCATATGCTATTATTAATCAAAGATCTTCAAGTTTTCTAATTCCTTTTTCTTTTTTGAGCCTTTTTTGTCTCTTTGATAAATCTAATCCCTTACCTAGCCAAAACTCCATACTTTCTTGAAAATTCAGCCATTGCCTTGGATTTCTCGTGTAGATTTTGAAAAAAATTATATACATTTGGAATATCTCTTCTAACATTATTTAAATACAGTAAAGGAGTTCCTTTATACTGAACTGCTTCTATTAACCTTTCTGTTGTTAATACTTCATCTGGCCTTTTTTCCTTCCACATCATAAGTGCATGTCTATAAGCATCTTCAACAGAATCTACATCCATATAAAGCTCTTTTGATCTACCTAGCCTTATATTAATCTGCTCTCTTTGCAGTCCAAAAAAATGGGCAACATAGTCGAGAAGTATTGAAAATTTTCCAGCCTCTTTTGTAGGATACATATAAGGCGGACCCCTATTTTTAAATTCCCTTGTAGCAACTAATGATTTCTGTAATTCTCTTATTCCTTTATAGGTCCATATTGGACCTGCCCACCAGCAAGAAAGAAAAATTAATCTTCCCAATGTCCCAAATCTCCCCCATGTAATTTTTGTTGTTGGATTCCATTTTTCAATTCTCGAGAGGTCAATCTGTGCAGTGTTTAATAACAAAAATTGTGGTTCCTTGTAACCCTGATTTGTAATGATACCCTCACTACTATTACTTAGAAATACATCATCCATAAAAAAAGATGGGACCCTCCAGAAATCTAATAAGTCTTCAACTCTTATTGGACAGATGTTAACTGGTTTAAACATCTCTTCCAAAGTTTCTGCATTATAATTTGCAAGTTCAGCTATTACTCCATCCATAGAAGTAACTTGCGGCAGGTCTGCAGCAGTAATGTATACCATACCTTTATGCTTCAACTGCCTAATCCCAAGTAAAACATTCTCATAGCGGTTACTTCCTTGATGCACAAACTGAAAATCATTAGTAAGACTTTCTTTCCACTGTTCTACAGACTCTTTGACACCATCACTACCAACCACCACTATACTGCCATTTATAAATTTTGACTTATCAATAGCTTCAAGACATATTTGACCTAATTCCTTCCCAAAAAAAGTTAGATTGTATCTAGGAATATCAAAAAGATAGCGTTCTCCATCCCTCACCTGCATTTTGGAAATTCTCCTAGCAATTTGTTCTGGCGAACCATGATCCTCACCCATTGCTATAACTGCATCAATCTTTTTACCCTGTAAAAGTGTCTCTAGTTGCTTTAGTTCCATGCTTGCCCTATATGTTACCCTATCTATCATAGAGAGTAATATTTTCTTTATAAGGATTATGCAAAAATAGTTTAGGGGTAGCACTGCAAAAATAGTTATACCAAAGAATCCAATAATAAGAGTTCAATAATAAAACAACTCCATAGCAAGTTTTAAAAAGAACTAGTCAATCCAAATTACTAGGCTCCTGTGGTGTAGTCCGGCTCAGCTGAATCAAGTAAGTTGCGGCAACAATCATACGGCCCTTTCGAGCTGCAAAGAAGTAATAAGGAAAGGCTGTGACCCGGGTTCAAAACAACCGCGAAATCTGTTCGCATTGATTGAAAGTCCCGGCAGGAGCGCCTTTTATCTTCTCGGTATTCTTGGCGGAAAATTTGTAGGATTTAAAGGTGGCGGTCTCCCAAATTCTTCCATCGGAGGTATATTTGGCAACTCTGAAGAAAAATTCTTATTGCTACTTTCTTCTTCTTCTTCATATGTCTTTGGATCAGGTGTGACCCTATCTATAAACTCTATTATATAATAGAATAATGGGAAAAATAAGAATATTCTAACAAAGGTTTTCCAATCGACAGGAACTATACCATACATTACAGGGGTAAACATCAGCATAAAATAAGTTACTACTCTTATCCTTCCTAGATAATGGATAAACTTTCTTGCTCTAATTCCATAAACTACAATAAATATTCCATATGTCAAGACAAGTAGGGTTATCAACATTTTTATAAAATAAAATATATCATATGTAACCGAATTTATAGGATTTGTTATCTGCCTTCCCCAGTCAATTCCCACCCATAGAACTATCACACCATTTGAGATAGCATTTCCATATGATGTAAATCTTTTCTCAAGCCAAATTTCAGATACAATCCAATTTAGATATATAGGCACTAGTATCCAGACTATATTTAAATTTGTAAAGGGAACATAAAACATATAGAGCCATTGTAAAATCTGGTTCCAAAAAAAAGACAATATAAATAATACTGACTCTGTAAATGCCATGTATCACCACTTTTTATATAGTATTTTATTATAATCTTTAATTACTAATCTAATTATTATTTTTAATTGTCAAAAACCACCAGTCACAGACTGGTGGCATGTTTACCAGACATTAAAACAAGTAGTGGTTTTTGACGCTCGGAATACCACCAATATTACAGGTGGTTTTTGAGCACTACTCATACCACCAATCACACACGCAAAAATAGAAGATTTTTGGTGTCCTGAAAATCTCTGATTTTCATGAGATTGGTGGTATTCCGTTGTATAAATTCAAGTATCATTTTTAAGGACTAATTTAGTTTTTGTTTAATTATCTATTTTCTTGATTATTTCTTTACTTTTTTTATTTCCACTACGGTTGCGAACTGCGCAACATACATTGTCCGCTTCGTCGCTGTTTTCTTAGGCGATATAGGAACTGTGTTCCTAAATCCATCACTACGTTCAGGATTAGCGGACTACCCGCACAGCCATCGCAAATGGCGTCGTAGTGCAAATTTTTATTATATTATCCTTCTATA
>CAZBGH010000114.1:0-5012 GCA_964491335.1 uncultured Methanosarcinales archaeon
ATTTGGAAAAATATATTCATTCGATAATTTTGCAAGAAAAATGAAATTAGTTTTTGATGCATCATACAAAGGGAAGACAATTTCAGAAATACAAGGGATTTGTAAAAGATTAGAAGAAATCGATTATCATACATTACCAAAACTAAAACCAATAAACCTAGAAATAGAATACGAAAGCCCCATTTATGATGTTGATGTATCTTATATAGTACCAGTATACAAAACAGAAAAATACGTCGTTGACTGCATTAAAAGTTTAGTTAATCAAGAATTCAGTGGCACATTTAATATATTAGTGGTTGATGACAAGTCCCCTGATAGGTCTATCGAAAGAATACGCCAAAATTTTGCAAAAGAGATAGAAGAAGAAAAAATAATTATACTAAGCAATGAAACCAAAATAGAAGGAAAGGAATTCGTTGGTGGAGCAAGAAACTACGGGTTTTTTAAAATAAGAGATGGTTTATCAGGTAAAGAAATAAGACCTAAATATATAAGTCATTTTGATTCAGACGATATTGCCTTTCCTGCTAGAACACAGATTCTATATGATTACTTAGAAACTTCTGAAGCAGACATGGTTTGCGCTAGAGCAATAACTATAGATGAATTCAATAGACCCACGTTAAGGGAACCGATGTTTAATTGGGAGTGTAATAGATTATCTATAATATACTCAAACCCCGCATTAAAAAATACACTGTATCAAAGTAAAGACGTAAATTTTGAATCACCTAATTGCTGGAAAAATGCAGAGAAACTATTTTCTACTTTACCTACAAAAAAAGAAAATATCCAAAGTTATGTTAGTGGTCCTACCCCAGTTATTCATAATCAAACTACTATGGTAAGGATTGAGGTTATGTTTAAAACCAAACCACAAGATCCATATTTAAGACGTGGTCAAGATTATAAATTTTGGAGAGATATGGCCTCACTTGATATACGTCAGGATTTTCTAAATAAATCAGTTGCTTTTTATAGGTACGAAAGATATAGAGATATAAATAAAGCTAGAGAATTTGAGTCTGATAATAAGATTCAATATGCATATTACAAATATTTTAACTATATACGTGAATTTCTAAGAGACTACAAAATACTCAAAACAGTAAAAGGTACTTCAATTATTAATAAGGAATCTTTAAATCTAAAAGGGGCAGAAGAGTCCATTAAAAGTATAATCGAATTGACTAATATAACTAAGAATCTACAATATATCAAACAGTTAGCAGATTTCCTAAAAAGAAATGGGTATGACAAAGAATATAAAGAAATTGCAGATATAGTATTCAAAGAAATTAGAAAAGGAGAAGTTAAAAGTGAAGACAACATTTTAACTTTGACACCATTAAATAGCATGCCTAAAGATTCGATAAAAATTGTAGGGAGTTTAAATGAAGGTTACTCGAATGCAATAATATTTGGAAAAGGTGAAGATAGTGACATAAAATTAATGAATACAGTAAGTAATGATGAAAATCAAGCTGTGGTATATTTCGATGAAGAAAAAGAACAATTTTTAATTGTAAATACTTCAGAAGAAACAACAATAGAATTTATACATACTGGTAGCCAAATTTTAAGATTAAAGCATGAATATCAAATACCCTTAACAGATGGCATAAGAGTTAATATAAATGATTATTTTTTTGATGTGAGTATTGAAAAAGCAATTGCCATGTCTGAGGATGAGTATAAGAAACAATTCAAAGATTTAAGGTTAGTGAGAGAGGAATAATCACTCTTTTTTAACCTCTAATCTCTAATAAAGAGGAATTTATCTAAGCAGCTTGCTTTATAGGGCTATTACGATACATTCTTAATAGACTTATCGGAGCTTTTGTGGGTGAGGTGAAATCAGTACCAGAAGCATTATTTTCATGAGATATAGATGCTTTTGGATTAGAATACATCACCAAAAGTTCTTGAGAAGCTTTTAGAGGAGCATAATCTCTTGCTTCACTTACTTTTTTAGCTGAGGTATCTGATAGTGATTCTAATGTACCATTTTGATAACTGGTTTTTGATAATGAAGAGACTTGTCTATTATCGCTTGAATCTCTATCAATATTTGCATTAAATATTCTTCTGTCCAAACTAACATTTTTTGGTTGTTGGTAAGTAACTGCTTCATACAATCCAGGTAGTTTTACTTTAGATCCAATTTTTAAAAGCCAATCACCTCTTATGCCGTCTGCCATTTTAACAACAGCAATGTCATCACTAGTGTAACTAAATTTGCCCCGCGGTAAGAATGATATAATATCAAGCCCATGCTCTTGAGCATAGCCTACTTTTACAACAGCACGATTATCTACTAACATAAGTTGAAGATTTGCGTCGTTAACCTCATTTACTTTATTTGTTATATCCCTATTATTTGTTAAACTATAATAATGCTTTGCAATTGCCCATAGAGTATCTCCATGTTTAACAGTATGTTCCTTTATTTTGTATTCTCTCAGTTCTGGTAGAGGCGTAGGTGGAACTTGTGGAAGTAAACGTTCAGGTTCTTTTGGTGCAATTTTTTCTTCTAATTTAGGAGTAGGTTCTGCAGGCATTAAAGGTTCTACTACCAAAGGTTTTTCAACTGGAGGCTCTATTGATGGTCTTCTAGAAAAATACCAAAGTGCTGATCCCAAAACTGCAGTAGCCACTGCTCCTGCTACGTATTTCCTCCAATTTCTGTTAAGATGATCCCTAATCCTACCTCTATCTTCTACTTCTAAATCATGTGGTTCCTCTACATCATATGGATCTAATCTTGTAAATCGTCTAAAATGTCTTGTCAAACCATCCATTTTATTTCCTCCCTAAATAATATTTGGTAATAGGAATCATAAGTAGTATATAAATCTTTCGATTTATTATTACTAAAACATAGTTATTCTATGTCACCATTTAAGTATGATTACTAATGAAGAAAATAAGACTAAAATCTCCATGCTTTGCCGCATAATTATTGATTTATTCAATAAACATTTAAATATCAATCAATCTTTATTCCAAAAGTGATGCCAAAATGCCAGATGTAACATTAGAAACAATACATAATGAATTGGAGGGTATAAAAGGAGAAATAAAATTCATAAGACATGTAATGGAAGAAGATTACAGGCTAAGCGATTGGGCTAAAAAAGAATTGGTTGAGGCTAGAAAGCTTCCTGACTCTAAGCTGATAGGTCATGAAGAAGTTAAAAGGCGTATTTGAAAGATAACAAAAAATGCTGAAACTCAATTTTTGGTGATTTGTTGCATAATTTTGATTTATTCAACAATTTTGTTGACAGTTAAGTAGCATCTCAAAATATAGTAAACTTTAAATATTAGTTCTTTTACATCATTTAAATTAAGTAAATTATGTGATGTAAAATGGATTTATACAATACAGCCAAAAAGCTTGAAGGATTGCAGACAGTTGACAGCATAGCAAAAAACCTTGGCATAGACAGAAGAACGGCTATTAATTATGTATGGATGCTCAGAAAAGAAGGCTTTGTTGAAACTGTCTATGGAAAAAGAAGGATAAGGATGTATAAAATATCACCTTTAAAGCCAAATAAGCTTGGCTATCCTGGGCTTTACGAATACTTAAATCAAAACTCCAAAATAAAGATTTATGCGCCATACGCAGAAAGGATTTACGGCCATAAGCCAACTCCGGAAGAGATGGTTGTTAGGGCTGTTAAAACAGGCGACTTAAGAACCATACTTTCCTCACTAGCATTATTTAATAAAATTAAGAATTGGCGAAGACTAAGCGAAATTGCAAGAAAAGAGCTGGTTGGCAGAAAAATAGGGGCTTTATATGATACGGCAAAAATCATTATAAGGGTCAGGCGCATGGATAAAAAAACAAGAAAAGCATTGCTGAACAGCAGAATAAAAAACAAGCAAATAGTCAAATACGCAAGAACAAAAGATTTGCAGCATATACAAAAAGAATGGAAAGTATATCTGCCCTTCAACAAAGCTGATTTGGAGGCTTATAGAGAATGATTAATCTACAGGAACAAATCGGCCTTTTCAAAATAATAGGAAGCCAGCTTAAGAATAAAGTAGAATGCATTGCAATAGGCGGCTCTGCAATGATGTTCTATGGAGCGAAAAATGCAACAAAAGATGTTGACATGGTTTTTTCAAAAAAAGAGGATTTAGAAGATGTTAAAAATATACTTTATAAGTCTGGATTTGATGAAAGAAATAATATTAAAGGTATTTTTAGGGAAGATGAAACTGCAGGCAAGCCAACAATGATGGATGGAAAGGACACAAGATTTGACTTGTTTTTGAATGAAGTTATTGGCTTTCAAATACACAAGGATACGATCGAAAGAATAAAAGAAGTTCATGATTTTGGCAATTTTACCGTAAAAACAGCAAGCCCTGAAGATATCTTAATGATGAAAGCCTGCACAGAAAGAGAAAGGGACAGGGACGATGCTGCAGAATTAGTAAGGAAGTTTAATATAGACTGGAATGCAGTAATAAATGAATCTTCAAAGCAGACTAAAATCGGAATCGCCGCTTTCCCAGTCCTTCTTTACGATTTTTTGACAGAATTAAGGGAAAACTTTAATGTTGACATTCCAAAAAATATAACAAAAGGGCTGCTGCTCATTGCAGAAAAAAGATTAGAAGAGCTTAAAAAACAAGATAAGCTAATAAAAGTCACGAAATACAAATAAAAATAAACGAAATAGAATAAGGTTCTACAATCTACATAAACAATCTTTTTCAAAATAGTAATATTTAAATACAAGTATTACTTTATTACTTTTTATAGCTAAAAATGGGAATTGTCAAAACCATAAAGGATGTTGATGAGGGCGCTTGGCTTGAATTCAAAAGCATAGCAGTAAAGAGCAAGATGAAGATGGGGGACTTATTTGAAGATATGGTTGAAGATTACAGGAAAAAAACAGAAGAATTTTGGAATGATATACTCGAGGGTCCGCCTATACTTTCGGAAGAAGAGGCAAAGTCTATGGATGAAACAGTAAAAAGGG
>CAZBGH010000115.1:0-4895 GCA_964491335.1 uncultured Methanosarcinales archaeon
ACAAAAAGCTGCGCATGCTTGATTGGCGCGGCTGCAAGAGATTTGGAAATATCAAAAAGAAAAATTATGCTGAGAGTGGATGATATAAACAAAAAGCTTAAGACCATTAAAGATGCGAAGAAAATAACCATGTTAAAGGCTGAAAAAAGGGAACTTATGGGGTCAATTAAAGAAGCAAACAGGTATAAAAAGGCAGTTAAAAAAAGATTTGATGAGCATGCCAAAAAAAGCGGATATGCACCACCCAAGTTCAAGAGGGCTTGAGATGATACATTCTAATCAAGAGATTCTACAGTACTTTTTGGGGACTATTTGCAGACTTGTTTCTGAAGGCACTTCTGATACATATGCTGCAATGGTCATGACTAAATTTAATAGATCCAATATCAAAAAATTTCCTTTTGTCAATTATATATATATACATTCAAATAAAGTTAATGTTGATAAAAAGGTCAATTCAGTTAGTCCAAAACTCATAGGTGGATTCATAAAAAAATTAATCAACTCTCTTTTTTCTGATTTGTTTAAGCATTTAATAAAAAGAGAGCTTGAGGCTGGGCTATTAGCAGATTTGAAGTTTATAGGTGTAAAAATTTGATATCCAAATCCGTAAAATTTTTATACTCTAAAGCTATTGAATATTATTACATAAAATTAAAAAGGTGATTAAAAATGAGTTTGGATTTGAATACAGGTATAGGAGTTAGTGTTTTGGCTAATTCTTACAAAGCTGGCGCTGAGGCGGCATCCAAGGCAGTTGAGCAGCTAGGCAAAAAACCCGATGCGTTAATTATTTTTGCAGCGCCAAAATTTGAGCAGCAGAAAATGGCGGATGGCATAAAGTCTGTTACAAAAAATATACCAATGATAGGCGGCACAACTGCCGGAGAAATATCTACATATGGATTAAGTGTAAATTCCGTTGTTGTTATGGCGCTTAATTCAACAGATATAAAATTTTATGTTGGAATTGGTAAAAATATAGCTAAGAGCGAGATTAATGCTGGAAAACAATTAGCAAAAAGTGTGCTAAAGAAAGCATCTAAAAAAAATGCTAATACACTGCTGATGCTGCCAGATGGATTAGCTGGTGATGGATTAGCTGTTATAAAGGGGGCACAAGAAGTTTTAGGAGAGGACTTTGAGATTGTTGGCGGTTCTTTAGGGGATGAATCCGACTTTAAACATACCTATCAGTATTACAATGGAAAAGTTTATGAGAATACTGTTGTTGGAATGCTAATTTGCGGCGGCAATAAAGTAAAAACAGCAACAGGGGTAAGGAGCGGTTGGGAATCCATTGGTAACAGATTTAAATGCACAGAAGCAAAAGGCAATGTTGTTTATAAGTTTGGAAACAAAATAGCATTGGATTTTTACAGGGAGTTGTTGGGCAAGGATAGGGGCAAGAAATTGCCTGCAATAGGTTTAGAGTATCCAATGGGGCTAATTGACGAAAGAGCGAAGATAGAAGGCTATGATTACTTTCAGATAAGATGCCCTGTCGGAATAAATGAAGAAGACGGTAGTGTTAATTTTGCAGCCTCTATACCTGAAGGCAAGGAAGTTACATTAACGTACTCTTCAAGATCCACGATAATTAACGGCTCTAAGCTCTCAGCTATGCAAGCCAAAAAAACCTTAAACGGAAAGCCCAGACTAATTATGATGTTCAGCTGTGTAGCCAGAAAGATGGTGCTGGGAAGAAGAACAAACGAAGAGGTAAACTTAGTTAAAAGTGTTTTCGGAAACAATATACCAATTATTGGATTTTATACTTATGGTGAAATAGGGCCCATAGACAAGAGAGTTCCTATGCTAAGAAACACCAGATGGCACAATGAAACTGTTGTACTTTATGTTTTGGGAGAGTAATATTGTGGGAGTAGCTCCACTACAGAAAGGCTCTAAATCTTTATTTAAAAAGAGGCAAAATTGGCAATTTTTAGTTTTGATACAACAGAATTTATAAGCCTGATTGCAGCATCCATAGGTCTTCTAATTATCATCTATTTTTATTTTTTCAAGAAAGTCAAAGGGGATAAAGAAGGCCTGCTTGATGTTAGACTGATTTTCATTATCTTTATTTTCTTGTTCCTCAATAGATTTTTTACGAATATTGAGGCATTAGGCTATAAGCCCTTCTTTAATTTGTTGGAGCATATTAGCAGTGCCTTGGCTGCCATTTCTGCAGCAATACTAAGCTGGAAAGGGTTCAGGAGGTGGTCCAAATAGCTATTAGCATAATAGTCTTAATAGACTTGGCAACATCCCTTTTTTTCCTTTTGGCATTCATATTATCTTTTTACAATTACAACAGGACAATTGATAAAGGAAATTTGTGGCTAATAGTTTCTATTGTATTTGTTTTTACCTTTATCGTCTCTATTTCAAACGTTCTTGAATGGGCTGAAATAACCTCTGCTTTAGACCCTGCTGAGGATTTTATAAATATGCTGATTGTAGTTGTATGGGTATATATTTGGTTTCAATTTAAGTAAGTTTATCTTCGGATTAAGTTAACAATATAAAAAAGGTGATAAAAAGTGGTAATACCAAACGATTCTTATTTACTATGGTTAACTGCAATTTTTTATTTCGTAGCAGCAGCTTACTTAATAAATAAAATAAAAAAAGAAAGAATAACAATTTTATATTCTATAAACGTATATTTATTGGGGATTGCTACATTCTTTACTTTAATGGGATTTTTTCAGATATTTAATGTCAAAATATTGGCTTTATTAGGTGCATTGGCTATTGTGATAGGAGCGTCTACTATTGCAAGATTCCCTTTAAAATTGGAGTGGCCTGATAAAGAGAAAATTGTTTATGTTGTTCTTTTGCTTGTGTCTATTGTTTTGGTAGGTTACGGCTTTACGAATGAAGTACCATTTATGATAAGGGTTGCTAATTATTATGCATTTTTAGTAGCTGGTTTATTTACTATGGGTTATATCTTATATACAGGTTTTAAGGCTAAAGAGGTAAGAACGCAAAGTTTTGCTACAGGAGTAAGTTTAGGATTATGTTGCGTAGTAGCCCAGGGGGCAGTTGCTATTCCATTATTTCCTCTTCTAGCAATTAGCTTTTTTGGTATTACTTTAAAATTCCCTATGATATTTGCTCTTCTGTCGCCAATAGCTTTTATCTATGTGTTAATTCTTGATAAAGTAATAAAACCTAAAGCTGCTTAATGTTAAAATTGTAAATTGCATTTTATGTATAGAAAATGGCTCAGAAAAAACCAGTTACTAAACTAGCAGAGATCTTTCAAAAAGGCTATATTGTTGAAAAAGAAAGCTATATAGAATTAATGTTTACTAAAAAAGAAAACCTACCAATTATTGCTTTGTTTATCTCAATCTTTGTTGTAATAATTATGGGTTTCATAATGGGGGCCTTGATTGAGAATTCTGTATTAAAGGGCATTAATTCCAATATTGAAAAAATTTTAGAACAACCCAGCAAAATATCAATTTTAAATTCTACGACTGCCTCAATATATTATGCCAAATTAATTGCAACAGAACCGCTAATCGTGGGATTTAACATTATAGACTTAAATAATGAAATAGTATATTCGGATGAGCCTTCACTGGTGGGAAAGACATTTTCCGAGAAAGCAAAAATCTCAAAAGCCGTCAAGAATAAAAATTACTACGCAGTTGACAGAAACCTTATATCACAAGAGACTATATTAAAAGAAGGCTATAAGAGTTTACTGATATTATTCTATTATTTTGAGGATGCGGGAATTACCCTTCAGCTTATGTATGATACGAGTTCAAAAGGAAAAGACACTAGGCAAATAACTTCTTTGCTCTGGTTTACTATTTTGTTAAGTGTAGGAGTGCTGTTTATTGTGCTTATATCAATATCAAACATGACCAGAACGTCTTTAGAAAAGGCAAAAAAAGATTTAGAGATTGATGTAAAAAAGAGGACCGAAGATTTGCAGACATTAAGCGCGGATTTAGACAGACAGGTTAAAGAAAGGACCAAAGATTTAGAGGTTGTAAATAAAGAGCTCATTAAAAAATCTATTAACTTAACAGAAACCACAAGCCAGCTTGAAGACAAGAATTATGAATTAGAATCTGCGATTAAAAATTTGAATAGCCAGAATAAGGATCTTATTAGAAAGACTATGGCTCTGACTGAGTTACAGGGACAGTTAGATGATAAGAATTACGAGCTGGAAAAGGCAAATAATGAAATAATAAGCCTTATGGAATCCAGGATAGAATTTATGAACAGTGCTGCCCATGATTTAAGAACTCCTATCACACCCATATTATTGCTTATTCCGACAATTAAAAACCGCATAAAAGATATTGGAATTCTGTATGACATAAAGGTTATAGAAAAAAATGCGAATTATCTGAAGCAGATAGCGGACAAACTTATTAGCTACTTGAAATCCAGTACTGGCCAGTACAAATACATTTTTAAAAAAACTGATATTAAAGACTTAATAGAGGACGTGCTTGCAACCTACAGGGAGGCATTTAACCAGAATAGGATAGAGGTAATAAAAAGAATACCCAAAAATCTGCCTCTTGTTGAGGTTGATGAACTTAAGATTACAGAAGTGTTGCAAAACTTGGTTTCAAATGCATTAAAGTTTATGCCCAGAGTAGGAAAATTAATAATTGATGTCAAAAAAAGAGATAACTTTATAAATGTTAAGTTTGAAGATAGTGGTATTGGAATGAGTAAAAAAACTTTATCAAAAATATTTGTAGAATTTTATAAGGCTGATGAATCAAGGCATATTCCGGGAGAGGGTCTTGGACTTTCAATATGCAAAAAAATAATAGAAGATCATCATGGCAGAATATGGGCAGAAAGCAAGGGCATTGGCAAAGGCAGCACAATATTGTTTGATATTC
>CAZBGH010000116.1:0-4863 GCA_964491335.1 uncultured Methanosarcinales archaeon
TCTCAGCCTTTTATTCCAATAAATTTATAACTTCTTTAAATCTCCCATATCTTATGAAAAGAACTCATACTTGTGGGGAGCTTACATTAAAAGAGCTTGGGAAAAATGTAAATTTGTGTGGTTGGCATCATTCAAGAAGAGACCATGGGGGTTTAATATTCATAGATCTTAGAGACAGGTATGGTATAACTCAGATAGTTTTCCATCCTGATAAAAAAGAGGTTTTTAAGATTGCTGAAAATCTGAAAAGAGAGTATGTCATACAAGTCTCAGGTAAAGTTACTAAAAGGCCAAAAGGTATGGAAAATAAATCCTTGAAAACAGGGCAGATTGAGGTTGTAGTTGATTCTGTAAGTGTCATTAATAAAGCACAGACACCTCCATTAGAGGTAGATGATAGAATTGAAGCTAATGAAGAGATGAGGCTTAAGTATAGGTATATTGATCTTAGAAGACCTAAGATGCAAAATCATCTAATTGTGAGGCATAAGGCAATGCTTGCAGCAATGAAATATCTTGACAGCAAGGATTTTGTGCATATTGAAACTCCTATGCTAGTGAGAAGTACTCCAGAGGGTGCTAGGGATTATGTGGTACCTTCTAGAGTTAACCCTGGAAAATTCTACGCATTACCTCAAAGTCCGCAGATATACAAACAAATTCTCATGGTAGCAGGTTATGACAGATATTTTCAGTTTGCAAGATGCCTACGAGATGAGGATTTAAGGACTGACAGGCAGCCTGAGCATACACAGATAGACATTGAAGTTAGTTTTGCAGATGTTCCAGAGCTTCTTGAGATTTATGAGGGATTAATCAAAGCTATTTTTAAAGAAGCTGGGAAAATAAATCTTAAGGATAAATTTAAAATTATTGACTATGAAGTGTCTATGGAAAAATATGGAACAGATAAACCTGATTTAAGGTTCGGTTTAGAGTTAACTAGTGTAACTGATATTGTTGCTAAATCTGATTTTGAAGTTTTCAAGAAAGAAATACAGAAAAGAGGTATTGTTAAGTGTATAAATCCTGCTAAAGATTTTTCTAGAAATGAACTTGACGAATACATTAAGTTTTGCCAGGAGCATGGAGCAAGTGGTATGGCATGGATGAAAGTTACCAAGTTAGGGATAGAATCAAATATAACAAAATATTTTTCAAAAGAATTGCAGAATGAAATTCTAAAAAAGGCCAAAGCAAAAAATGGGAGTATTCTTATGTTTATTGCAGGAAAGCCAAAAATTGTAAATGAGGTAATCTCAAAACTGAGAAATAAGTTGGGAAATGATCTAGGGCTTGTTAAAGAAAACGAGTTCAAGTTCTGCTGGATAGTTAACTTTCCATTGTTTGAGTGGAATGAGGAAGAGCATAGATGGGAGCCAATGCATCATATGTTTACCAAGCCACTAGAAGAAGATATAAATTATTTGGAAAGTGACCCGGGAAAGGTTAGGTGTGCACAGTATGATTTAGTGTTGAATGGTGTTGAGCTTGGAAGCGGGAGTATAAGAATTGATGATCCAGAGCTACAAGAAAGAGTAATGAAGGTTATTGGAGTAAGTCATGAGGAGGCACAGAAAAGGTTTGGATTTTTACTTGAGGCTTACAAATATGGGGCACCTACTCATGGGGGGATAGGTTTAGGTTTTGACAGGATTGTTGCTATGATGTTGGGTTTTAACGATATAAGAGATGTTATTGCTTTTCCAAAAAACAAGGCAGCAGAATGTCCAATGGATGGAAGTCCTAGCGAGATAGATGAGAAGCAATTGAAAGAGTTGCATCTTAAGACTGATATAGTCAAGAAATAATTGGCATTATATTTTGGGGTAAAATGAAAGTTGATAAAGAGCTAATAGAGCATATTGCAACACTTGCCAGGTTAAAGCTAAAGAAGGAAGAGGTAGATAAATTTACACCTCAATTAAAAGAGGTTCTTGAAATATTTACAAAACTAAACGAGGTTGATACAAAAGATATAAAGCCAAGTTTTCAACCTGTGGAAATCAGAAATATATTAAGAAAGGACAAGGAAGGAGAATGCATCAGCCAAGAAGAGGCTCTTTCCTTAACCATTCATAAGAAAGATGGTTATTTTAAAGGGCCAAGAGTTGTTTGAGAGTTTTTAATAGGTAGATTGTGGTTACTATGAAGCTTAAAAATAAAACAGCTATCATAACAGGTGGAGCTTCAGGGATTGGTAAAGCTACAGCATTGCTTTTTGCTAAAGAAGGTGCCAATGTAGTCATTGCTGACATTGATGAAAGAAATGGGAAGAATGTAGAAGTGGAAGCAAATAAGATAAAATCTAATTTGGAATTTGTTAAATGCGATGTTACAAAAATTAATGATGTGAGAAATCTAGTTTCTAAAGCAATAAAAAGACATGGGAAAATAGATATTATCTTTAATAATGCAGGCATATACCAAGAAAATAAATTCTTACATGAACTTCCAGAAGATATCTGGGATATGACCATAAATACAAATTTAAAATCAATATTTCTCTGCTCAAAATATGTTATACCTCATATGATAAAAAATAAATATGGAGTTATAATTAATAATGCATCAGAACTTGGCATAGTTGTTGAGCCAGAATCTCCTGCCTATTGTGCATCAAAAGCAGCTGTGATACATCTAACAAAGGTCATGGCCTTAGAATACGCAGATCATAATATAAGGGTTAATTGTGTATGTCCTGGACCTATTGATACGCCACTGCTTAGAAGGTCATTTCGGACTGAAAAAGATGTAAGAAACTATATGAAAAATCATACACTTTTCAGAAGGCTTGGAAGACCTGAAGAGGTTGCAAATGTTGTTCTTTTTTTAGCCTCAGATGACACAAGCTACATCACAGGCGCAGCATATAGTATTGATGGTGGTGAATCTTTGCGTTAGGTTATACTTTAGGTTATGTAAAATAAAAAATGAATGCAAAAGAAACATTCCCATGGCTTAAAAAATGACTGAAATAAATTTGAAAGAATATATTGCAAATGTTAGATCTGGAAGCATAGACATAGTTGAAGAAACTCACAAAGCTATAGAAAAGTCTAAAAAAATTAATTCTGTATATAACTATTTTAATATAATTTCAGAGCAGCATGCAATCTTGCAGGCAGAAGAACTCAAGAAAAGGATTAAGCAGAAAAAGGCAGATGGTAGGCTGCTAGGAGTTTTTATATCTGTAAAGGATAGCATATGCGTTAAAGATATTGAAAGCACTGCAGGCAGCAAGATTCTTTCAGGATACAAACCATTGTTTGATGCGCATGCGATTAAAAAGATTAAAGAAGAGGGGGGTATAATAATAGGTAAGACTTCACAAGATGAGTTTGGTTTCGGAAGTTTCAGTGTTAATATAGGTGTAGGTTATAGTATACCAAAGAATCCTTTTGATTTAGATAGGAGTTGTGGTGGATCTTCTGGCGGTGCAGCTGGGTTAGCTTGGAAAGCTGCTGAGTTTGGTATTCCACATATGGCCCTTGGTGAGAGCACAGGCGGCAGTATTGCAGAGCCTGCATCTTTTTGCGGGGTATATGGTATATGTCCAACCTATGGCAGGGTTTCGAGATATGGGTTGATAGATTTTGCAAATTCTCTTGACAAGATTGGAGCTATTGGTAAAAGTTTGTATGATACAAGTTTACTACAGTCAGTAATCTCAGGCTATGACGAAAATGATAGCACGTCCTTAAATATCAAAGAGGAGGATTATACAAAAAATCTTGGAAAAGGCTCAAAAGGAATGAAAATAGGGATTATAAAAGAGGCTTTTGGAGACAATGACAAAAAGGTAGAAAAAAGGGTATATAGTGCAATTGAAAGGCTAAAAGAAGAGAAAGTAAATGTTGAAGAAGTATCATTTGAGCTACCTATAAAATATGGGTTGGCTGTTTATTATATTTTAGCAACATCAGAAGCTTCTACAAATCTTGCTAAATATTGTGGTATGAGATATGGAAAAGCTGAACCTCTTGAAGGAGCCTTTAATGAGTACTTTAAGAAAGTAAGGAGCGATAATTTTGGAGATGAGGCAAAAAGGAGAATTATACTTGGAACTTTTGTCAGAATGTCTGGGTATAGAGATGCTTATTATCTAAAAGCTGCAAAAATACGTACTTTAATGATCCAAGAATATAAAAGAGCATTCAAAAAATATGATGCTCTTGTGAGCCCAACGGTTCCCATTCTACCACCAAAATTTTTTGAAATCGCAAAATTAACTCCTTTGCAGAATTACATGATGGATGTTCTATTAGTAGGTCCAAATGTAGCAGGTTTGCCACATCTGAATATTCCTATTGGCTTTGAAGGAAAATTGCCTGTTGGTATGTTGTTGACAGGTGACCATTTGCAGGAAGGAAAGTTATTGCAGTTGGGAAGCGTTTTAGAGGGGAAATGAAAAAATTCACTAGCGACTTAGTCATAGGCCTTGAAGTGCATGTTGAATTAGACATTAAAACAAAGTTATTCTGCAGTTGCCCTACTAAAGGGAGCGAAGAGCCTAATACAAGAACATGTCCAGTATGCTTGGGTATGCCAGGTAGCAAGCCAGTATTAAATGAAAAAGCAGTTGAATATGCAGTTAAGCTTTGCATTGCAACTGGGTGTGAAGTCTCTTCAATATTAGTTTTTTCAAGAAAATCTTACTTCTATCCAGATATGTCAAAGAATTATCAGATAACACAGTATGAATTACCTTTAGGGAAGAATGGAAGAATAAAGCTAAGCAATGGTAAGGAAATTAGGCTGATAAGAATACATATGGAGGAAGATCCTGCTTCTTTAGTGCACCCAGATGGAATGAGAGAATCTGGCTATGTTTTGGTTGATTATAATAGAAGTGGTAATCCT
>CAZBGH010000117.1:0-4848 GCA_964491335.1 uncultured Methanosarcinales archaeon
AAATCTCATAATTAACATATTAAAAGGATATTATTTAAGGCTTTCTTATTATTATAAATTGCAACTTGTAACTTTTCACATATATGCCAGCTAATGAGGAAATTGACATTAGTGCACTTTTTAACGGTTTGTTTATCTGTCCGCTAGTGCACATTACATAGCTGATTAGCGGACCTTTGGCACAGGCACGCAGTTCGTGCCTCGTAGTGCAAATTTATATCTTAATTTATTCATGGATTGGCGGACTAATCGCACAGCCTCGCAGGTATTTACAGAACCGCAGTTCTGTACTTGCTAACTAGGCTCGTATGCAAGTTATATTATCGTTAGTATTATTATACACAAAGTGGTGTCGTAACGCAAATTATTTAATTTAAAGTTTTTGATTGCCGGACATGGTAGACACCAAGTCACTCGTATGCAAAGTATTACACTTAAAATCTATTTTGGCTTAATTCAAATTATTTTAGTGTTAAAAACCAACAGTCAGAATAATGGCAAATTCAGAAGTTTAAACAAGTTTACATTAAGAATCTGTATACTTTTTCCAATAATCTTTATAAACAGAGTATAATTACAAGCCCATATGCCGAGGTGGCACAACCTGGTACTGCGCAGACTTAATTATTGAATTCAAGGCGTATGATTGCTATCAGGTGAATATCCTGTTCCTTCGGGAATTGTGGGTTCAAAGGCTAGAAGATTCAATCCTTCAGACTGAAAGTCCCACCCTCGGCGTTTCTATTTTTTGTCCTTCTCAGTATTCCTCTGATTAAAAATTAAAATCATAACATTTATCTAGCACTTGTTTTTCGGATTCTTTGAAGGCTATGGTTAAGCGCGAAATTGTAATTGAAGTGTCTGGGTTAACAAAGAAGTATGGATCGTTTACGGCAGTTGATAATCTAAGCTTTAAAGTGTATAAAGGAGAAGTATTTGGATTTTTAGGTCCAAATGGGGCTGGAAAGACTTCTACTATCAGAATGCTAAATGGTCTATCAAAACCTACAGCAGGTAGAGCTACTATTCTTGGCTATGATCTTGCCACAGAAATCACTATAGCAAAGAAAAGAATTGGTGTAATTCCAGACATTTCAAACCTCTATGATGATTTATCTGCTATGGATAATTTAATTTTCATGGCACAATTATATGGTGTGCCTAGAGCTGAAAGAAGGCAGAGGGCTGAGGCACTGCTTAAACAATTTGGATTGTACAAACGTAAGAACTTGTTATTTGGCAAATTTTCCAAAGGTATGAAGCGAGCCTTAACCATAGCATCAGCTTTAATCCATAAGCCAGAGATTATCTTTCTCGATGAACCCACTGTAGGTCTTGATGTAGTAGCTGCTAGGTCATTACGCGCTATGCTTGCAAACCTGAAAAAGCAGGGCATTACTATTTTCTTAACAACTCACTATCTAGAAGAAGCTGATATTCTTTGTGATAGAATAGCACTTATTGTTAAAGGCAGGATTATAAAGACAGATAGTCCTAAAGGATTAAAGGCTTCAGTACAGACAGATTCAGTGATTGAGTTTTCTTTTGGTAAAGATATTTTAGGACATGTTGCAGCATTAATAAAGAAGCTTTCTTATGCAAGGATTGAAGTAGTGAACCAGCATAAGATTCGCATACATAACGGAGATTCAGATGCAGTATACAAAGCTGTTGTAAATTACTCAGCTGAAAAACATCTTGTAATAAAATCAACCCATCCAGTAATACCTACACTTGAGGATGCATTCATCAAACTAACTGGATTAAGTTCCAATGAATTAGAGGGTGAAGAGTATGAAGCATAGCTTACTAAAAGATAACCTAAGAGGTATTTATTATATCATTTTGAAAGACATGAGAAGCTACTATTTTAAGCCACCAGCAATAAGTTGGGGGATGGTATTTCCCATTGCATGGATTTCTGCGTTTTATCTAAGGAATCCTAGTAGTTTTACTGAATTAGTACCAGGGCTAATAGCTATGAGTATCCTTTTCAGTACATCAGCAGCTGAAGCTACTGTGATAAATTTTGAAATACGTTATGGCTCTTTTGAGAGGTTGCTGTTAGCCCCAGTAAGTGTACCAGCAATTCTTTTTGGGAAGATACTTGGCGGAGCATTTTTTGGGCTAATGATGACCACTATTATAACAATTAGCTCAGTTCTATTGTTTGATTTGCAGCCTAGCATACTATATCTTATCCTGATGATTATTCCTTCGCTGTTGGTATTTGCTACATTAAGCGCTCTACTGTGCGTTGCTGTTAAAGAAGTGATGGATGCACAGATTCTGATGAATTTGCCAAGGTTTGTTATGGTTTTTCTCAGTGGTGTAATTTATCCTGTGGCTAATATGCCAGATGTGCTGCAGTATATAGCATACCTATTACCATTGACCTACACTATTAATGGGCTTCAAGAAGCTTTTTCAGTTTCACAGAATTCACATATGCTCATAAATTTTTTTATTTTAACTTTATTCTTGATAATCTTTCTCATTCCTGCAGTGAAACTATTGCGAAGAAAGTTTGAGTGAGCAGCCTTATTAATGTAAACTATGTTATATATACTCTAATATACTCTATGTTATTATACTGGTGCAACTAGCCACCAAACAATGCCAAAAACCCTTTTGCCTTTTTCTCTTTAGTTTCTATTAACTCTAAGATCTCTTGCTTCTGTGTTTTAAGACTTTCAACCTGTTCTTTTATTATAGCTTTAGCAATGTCACTTGGCACTTCCTCAGCAACCTTTGATAAGGCATTAATAGATTTATCAAGCTTTTCTACATTAGTGTTTAACTGTTCAACTTCCTGTTGCTCCACTTTCTTAGCTAATCCTAGGAATAATCTTATCTTATAACCAATACCCCTTTCCTCTTCCTTTTTTTCAAGCTCTTCTAAGTCATCTGAGACATCAACAATATCACTAGCCTTGTCCTCAATTATGTACAAATACTCTTTCGGAACGTTAGAGTCTCTTAGAGACACAAGATGGCTTGCAGCTTCTTCTGCTTTGTCTCCAGCAACTATCTTAGCCTTAACTTCTTTTGATCTTTCTGCACTTGTAATTGTGGTAATCTTTGCATTGACAACAAATGGTAATAATTTGACATCGACAAATCTACTAGGGTTAATCTCGCCTTTGTAAACAGTTGTATCCTGTAGCTTTAGCTCTTCTTTGAGATCGTCAACAAAGAGTTCTAGTTTCTCTATGTCTGCCTTAGTTGCAGTGTTTAACACAGCTAATATTATTTCAACTTCCTCAGCTCCTCTTATATCATCCTCATCTTTAATTATATCGCTAAATTTACATCTTTTCTTAGCCTCTTCAATGATAAACTTTCTAAGGTTTTCTTCGGTCAAGACCTCTATGCATTTATCTGCAAGCCCTTTCATCTGGTCGCATCTCTTTGTGCTTTCTTCAAAGCAGCGCTGTCTTTCCTTATCAATTCTAGAGCATCTATCCTCAACAGCTCTTATCTCTGAATCTATGTTGAGTTTGCAATTTAGCTCTATTCCTGATGCATAGTCTTCATAACTCCTCTCTGATTGTTGTTTGCATTTCTCAATTAATGTATCTTTATCGCAAGATTCAAGATTTGAAGTGCATGCCTTTTCTTGCTCTCTCCAAGAATTTTCGCACTGCCTTAGTATATCATCGTAAGTGTTTAAAACTGCATGTCCTGTAATTGACGCTTCAGTTGATGTTATGGTTGCTGTTTTTACAGTGACACATTCGTAGCCAACAATACAGCCTTTCTCATCGTGCTTTGTTGTTAATGATTGGCTTTCTCCACAAGTTGGCTTTTGTGGCGCTGATGGGCATGTTACAGTTGTCTGCAGCTTTATACATTGATAACTTGTAATACAACCTGCATGGTCGTAATAGGTTTGTAATGTTTCATCTGCTGCGCAAGTTGGTTTTTGAACAGTTGGGCATTCTGCAGCTGCACAATAGTAATAGACACATCCTTTTTCATCAGTTCTTTTTTGGAGTGTTTGTCTTGATTCACAAGTTGGCGCTATCGGTTCAGGACATTTCATAATTGGGCATGGCTCAAAATTACAGCTTGGAGGCACTTTTTTGACATAAGTGCCATCTGGGCATTGTTGGACATCTGCAGGGCATTCCACATTCACAGTTTCACAGTAATAATAAACACACCCTTTATCGTCAGCTTTCTTTTGTAAAGTTTGCCTTTCTGTGCATTTTGGCTCTACATGAGTTGGACATTGTGATATTATCTGACAACCACATCCACACTCATCATCGAAGTACTTTTCATTAGAATTGCAGGCATATTTAACAACTGCGCAATCCCCTACAGATTTTGCTACATAGCGTTTTGATGAGTCATCATAATTACATCTTTCAAAATCCTCTCTCTCAATCCCGCCTATACACCTCTCAATATATTTTTCCTTCTCACAAACCTGCTGATCCTTAAATCTCTCACACTCTCTAAGCAATCTTTCTCCCTCATACTCAAACATTTTTTCGCATGACTCTGTTGAGTGCTTTATGTTTTGCTCAATATTTGATTTGCTCCTTAATACACATGCCTTTAGTATAGCATCCTTATTAACAGGGCAAGAATAAGCAATTGACTGAAGTTTTTCATCTTCAGTTGCACCCTCTCTAACATAAGGCATAGCAATTTGAGAGCAGCCCTTTTTTGCAAATTCATCGCATTTTGATTCCTGCTCTTCAGTTGATTTGCATAGGGTTTGTACATCTCCAATCTTATCCTTCAGTTTGTTGATTACGATCTCTGCAACTTTTTCTGGTTCATTGCAGTACTGCTTTATTTCCCTAGGATCAATTTCATCTCCTATGTGCATGAAAA
>CAZBGH010000118.1:0-4842 GCA_964491335.1 uncultured Methanosarcinales archaeon
GGTGGTGGATATGGAATTGGAATTTATAGATGATTTGCCAGAAGAGGATGACATGGACATCTATAATACAAAGATGAGGGAGGATGCCCTTGAAGAGGATGAAATAGCAGATTGGGAAGAGGCGTTTATGCAGGGAATAGCTAACTGGGAGGAGGACTTCATGCAAGGGTATGATGAGGCAGTATTATAGATGCTGTGCTATATAGTGATATATAAAATGTTAAGCCTGGAGAACCTAACTGAGAGATTTGACTAGAAATATTAATTGATTACTATATGGGTCTCTTGATGTGATTGTAAGCTAAATACTAAATTTATAATTTAATTTATGATTTCTCGTAGGTCTATAAAGCTAGTATACTACTCTTATAGGCCTCATAAAGACCATATACAAAACGAAAAGTATATATACTTCAGAGATAAATTAATTCTTGATGGGAGTTAAGTTTTTGGTATATTTTTCAACAGTTTTTCCCTGATTATTTGTGCGGTAACAAATGAATGTTTAGTCAAAACTATAATTAAAAATAATTAGGAAAAACAGAATAAAAATAAAGAGATAAAAATAGAATTGATAAAATATTCTACATTGATTTAAAAATGGAAGCTTCGCAATTGATGCATGAAGTAAAAGATGAGAAAGAGGGCTATAAGGCTGAAGATATTCAAGTTCTTGAGGGATTAAGTGCTGTTAGAAAAAGGCCAGCAATGTATATTGGTAGTACTACAATAAAGGGCCTGCATCATCTCGTTTATGAAGCAGTAGATAACAGTATAGATGAAGCCTTAGCTGGATTTTGCACTGAAATAAAGGTTACAATAAACAAAGATGGATCTGTAACAGTAGAAGATAATGGAAGAGGAATTCCAGTTGAGAATCATCCAAAATACGGGAAATCTGCATTAGAGATAGTAATGACTAAAATGCATGCAGGTGCAAAGTTTGGCCACAAGATATACAAAGTTTCTGGCGGTCTGCATGGAGTGGGGATATCAGTTACTAATGCTTTATCTAAGTGGATGAAAGTAAGAGTAAAAAGAGATGGAAAAGTATGGGAACAGGATTATGAAAAAGGTAATGCAAAAGGAGATATAAAAATTATAGGATCAACTGTTGAAACAGGCACTATTGTTACTTTCTTTCCAGATAGTGAAATTTTTGAGACAATAGAATTTAACTTTGAGACATTAAACTCTAGACTGAGAGAGCTTTCATTTCTTAATAAGGGATTAAAAATTATATTGCTTGATGAGAGAAATGATAAGAAGAACGAATTCCACTATAAGGGTGGAATAGTAGAATTTGTCCAGTTCCTGAATGAAAACAAAAATCCTTTACACCATATCATCTTCTTTGAGAAGGAAAAGAATACAACAAAGGTTGAGGTTGCAATGCAATATAATGATGGTTATAATGAGGCAGTTTTCTCGTTTGTTAACAATATCAATACTATAGAGGGAGGCACACATTTAACTGGTTTCTGGACAGCTTTGACAAGAGTACTAAATAATTACTCTGAGAAGTATAAGAATAAGGAGAGTAACGGTATCAAAATAACAAATAATGATGTAAGAGAAGGGCTTACAGCAGTGCTCTCTATTAAGTTAATGGAGCCACAGTTTGAGGGGCAGACGAAAACCAAGCTTGGAAATTCTGAAATAAAGGGTCTAATAGATTCAGTTATGTATGATACATTAACTACTTACTTTGAGGAAAATCCCTCTGCTACAAGAATAGTTATTGAAAAGGTTGTAAATGCTGCTAAGGCAAGAGAGGCAGCAAGAAAGGCAAGGGAATTGGCAAGAAGGAAAAATTTTCTAAACTCAAATTCATTACCTGGAAAATTAGCTGATTGCTCAGAAACAGATCCTGCAAAATGTGAGCTGTATATTGTTGAAGGTGTAAGTGCTGGTGGAAGTGCTAAGATGGGCAGGAATAGAGAATTTCAGGCAATACTCCCGCTAAAAGGTAAGATACTAAATGTAGAGAAAGCAAGATTGGATAAGATATTTACTTCTCAAGAAATAATTACTCTAATAACTGCCATTGGAACTAGTATTGGAGAGGAATTTAATATTAATAAGATAAGATATCATAAAATAATAATAATGAGTGATGCAGACATTGATGGAGCGCATATTAGGACACTTTTATTAACTTTATTTTATAGGTATCTAACTGTTATCATTGAAAAGGGTTACCTGTATATTGCTCAGCCACCATTGTTCAAAGTAGACAAGGACAAGCAGATTTATTATTTGTATAGTCAGGAAAAACTTGACGAGCTATTAAGACAGATAGGGAAAGATGTAAACATACAAAGATACAAAGGGCTTGGAGAGATGAATCCTAAGCAGCTTTGGGAAACTACAATGGACCCAAACAGCAGAACACTGCTACAAGTAAAATTAGAAGATGCTGTTGAGGCTGACAAGCTGTTTACAATACTTATGGGCGATGAAGTTGAGCCTAGAAGAAAGTTTATAGAAGATAATGCAAAGCTTGTAGTTAATCTGGATGTTTAATAGAAATAACGTATGTGCGCTTGTTAGATTCTTTCCTAGTTACATGATTCTGAGAAATTTCGTTCTGAAAAGTTTTTTCGGAGGCGTTCAATCCAGCGAACAAAGTGAGCTTTAAAGAATGACTTTCTGGGGACACACTCGTTAAACATTAAAATAGAAAAGTATTGCAGAATTGTCAGCCAGTTTATTAAGAGCTTGATGGATGGTGGGACGACTTGACAAAAATAAGAACGTATGATAAATTGCCGAACAATGCAAAGAAATATTTAAGGAGAATTGAAGAACTGCTTAAGGTTCCTATTTCAATTGATTCTGTATGACCTAAAAGAGAGCAGACGATTGTTGCAAGGAATGATTTGATTTTTTAAAGATGGAAAAAGTAAGTGTTATTATCCCCAATTATAACATGGGGCATTTTCTTCCAAGGGCAGTTAGGAGTGTCTCAAGCCAAAACTACCCAAATATCGAAGTAATAATAGCAGATGATGGTTCTGAGGATAATTCTCTAGCAGTAATTGAAAATCTAAGTAAATTTTTGAGAGATGGCTTTTCCCTTGTAGCGCTTAAACTATCACATGGCGGAAGCTCAAGGGCAAGGAATATGGGACTCAAATCTGCATCAGGGGACTTCGTTACTTTTTTGGATGCTGATGACACACTACCTGAAAGAAGTTTGGATTCAAGGGTAGAATTTCTCTACAATCATCTAGAATTGGATGGAGTATTTACAGATGCAAACCAAGTTGGAGAAGATGGGATTATATATCGTATCAGAAGACCTCCTATTAGTATTTCTAGCGAAGAATTAGCGAGATTGCTTATTACAAATGTTAGTTCTCCTATAGTCTACGCCACATTCATGCTGAGGAAAACGGCTCTTGAAAAATCCGGATACTTCAATCCTTCTTATAAAAGAACTGAAGACCATGATTTTGCCTTCAGGGTATTGACAAGATGCAACATGGCATATCTCCCGATTCCATCTTATAATCAACATACTTCAACACACAGCCTTGCAGAACGACTGTATAACAGAGTAGTTTCCGGCATCACAAGATATTTTTTTATTTCCAATAAGACATCTGGGTTTGAAAGATTAAAATATACAGCAAAGGCGGCATTGGCGGATTTTGCAAAGCTCTGGTACGAATTTTTTACATCTGCACTCTATGCTAAGCAATGCTTAGGGCAAAATGGAATGCTGATATACATACCAAAGTTTAGAACCATGATTCCAGAAGCAGGTGAGCAATTAGACCTGGATTTAAATAATGGTCTTGATGAACTTGGTAAACCAGTAAATGATGATAGAATTACCAGCCTTGGCAGGGTGTTAAGAAAATACTGGATTGATGAAATACCACAATTATTTTATAATGTTCCTAAAAGGCAAATGTCATTGGTTGGCATTAGACCAAGAAGGAGAGTTGACTGGGAACAATTTCCTCGGGATCATAGAGACCACGCTTTGAGATACAAACCAGGTTTTTTTGGTGTTCCATATGCAAATCCAAATCGTAGAAGTTTTCAAGATTTAATTGAAACCGAATCACGATATTTGGCAGAAAGAGAATTGCATCCATATAGAACTCAATTAAAATATTTTTTCCTGATTTGTTGCAATATACTTCTTAGAGGAGCAAGAGGTAGATAAAAAACTGCAACTCAAATATTCTCCACGATCTTTTACTGTACAATAAGCTCGCCATTATTATCTACAATCATCAATCCAAAATGTTTTCTTTTCCCTAATCCAACTGCTCGTTCTTTTGTTGTAGCTAAATGATAACCCAATTTTACATAATTACAAGCTTCTTGAAATTCATATTCACAACCTGCACAATTAGGAATCATTTTTATGATTACTTTGATATAAACAAAACGCCTTCTTTATTTTTAAACTCTTTGTCCCCAGTTACAAATTTCAGATTATTTTCTAAAGAGTAGATATAACCAATACAATCAAAAATAGATAAATCTTCTTTCTTATTGTCTATTCTGTATTTTAAAGCCTTGATTAAAATTTCTCTGCTAACGACCTTACAAAAAGATGCTAATCTATAGTGCCAGTAGATTGCTTTATCTTCTTTGCCATCTCTGTATAATACAGAATAGTATTCTGCCATTGTTAAATCTGTTATAATAAATTCTTTATTCAGAAATTCTGAAAATTTTGGATTTCCATTTCCTATTTCAGCAAGTGCATAGGTGTCTAAGCAGAACATCTTAAATATATTTACTTTCTTTTCCTCTAATCTCCTTTAATATCTGTTCAGTGGGCTTGCTTAACTTTACAGAGCCAAACAATTCCTTTAA
>CAZBGH010000119.1:0-4827 GCA_964491335.1 uncultured Methanosarcinales archaeon
AAAACACAACTGGCATTAGAAATATTACTATTGACACTAGAACACCAAACATCAATTTTAGTAGAGGTATTGAATATAATGCAACTGCATTTAACAGAGACTGGGTATTTGTTAATGTAACCATTACAGACAATAATTTTGACAATGTTAGCTTCTACCTCTACTTTGGAAATGGAACTTTAGTTAACCAAACAAATTACACAAGCATCCAGACAGGCAGCCAGAATTTTACTAATTTCACTACTTTAGTTGATTCAAGCTACTTGTACAACGTTACTGTCTATGACAAAGCTAACAACATAAACTTCACAGACACCAGAAACATTACATTAGACACTAGAGCACCATCTGTTGCTTACTCTAGTGGAACTGAAAACAATGCAACTGCATTCAACAGAAACTGGATTTTCATCAACGTAAGCGTAACTGAAGCTAATCTGGCTAATATTACTTTTGCTTTATACTATGGTAATCTAACACTTGGTAACCCAACATTAGTTAATGAAACTAATTACACCACTCTAATAAACAGCATTAATTTCACTAATTTAATTGATGAAAACTATTTCTATAACGTAACTGTCAGAGATACTGCTAACAACCAAAACAAGACAGAATTGAGAAACATTACTTTAGATACTACTTATCCTTCTTTAATATTTGTAGAGCCTACTATGGGCAATGCCTCTACTGTAGCTAGAAGCTGGATTTTTGTAAATGTAACTGTAAATGAGACTAATTTTGATAACATTACTTTTGCTCTATACTACGGCAATTTAACATTAGTCAATGAAACTAACTATACTACCTTAGCCACATACATTAACTTTACTGCCATTAACTTCACTGGGCTTAAAGATGAAGGATATTTGTATAATGTGACTGTCAGAGATACTGCTAATAACCAGAACACTACTGGAGCTAGAAATATTACTATAGATACTACAGTGGTTGTTCCAGCAGGTGGAGGAGGGGCAGGAGCAGTAAGTGAAAGTGGAGGAGCACTTCCTGTAAAGAAAAAGATAGCCATAATTGATTTCAATTTAAACAGGGATAATGTTAAAGTAAACCTAGCCTTTGACAGCTCTTCAACTGAAAACATAGTCATAACTAACCTAGGTAATGAGAAAACAGCATTTTACATATCTGCAGAAGGCTTAGAAAAAGTAATGACTCTTGGCATAACTAATGTTGAAATAGAGCCCGGATTATCTTCTACAATACCATTGCACTTCTTTGGAAAAGAGGTTGGAGTATATATTGGCAGCATAAAAGTTTCTGCAGGAGGTGATGTAAGTGTAGAGAAAACTGTTTCAGTAATTGTGGAAGTTCAGTCCAAAGAGGTACTATTTGACGCACAGCTAGACTTAACTGGCATTAATCAAGGAATAAAGCTAGGTGAAAATGTAAAGGCGCAAGTAACTCTGCTCAACATACTAAGAAAAGATGCAGATGTAATGGTAGGTTATTTTGTTAAAGATATTAAAGGTGCTCCTGCTTACGAAAGATCCGAGACATTTGCAGTAGCAGACCAAAAATCTTATCCTTACGAGTTCCAGACAAAATACCTCAAGCCAGGCAACTATGTTCTTGGTATAGAGCTAAGGTATGGAAACTCATTTGCATCCTCAACTCAATTAATTAAAATTGTAGAACCTCAGCTAGCAGCAGAACAGCAAATAGCTACAAGCTCTAGGATTGGATTATTGCTAATACTAACCACTATCCTTGCTCTATTTTCAGTATCAGCACTTATGCTTAGGGATAGGTACATAACATGAAGTAAAGAACAGAGATAGGCACATTGGATTAAGTAAGAGGGATTAAGTAAAATGAAACCTGCATCCCATTTAGTGCTACTTTAAACTTTCTGTCTTAAGATGTTAGTACTTTTATTCTACTTTTTTAATCCATATTTAAACCATATTTACTACTAAAATGCCAGAACGTCAAACCTGTTGGTGAGCAGCACGTCTATGACTTAGCAATAGAAGGACTTTATAGCCAACTATATAGTAGCCCATAATACTTACTTGGCAACTAGTTCAGGCAAAGTCGGCATCGGGACTACCACTCCATGTCAAAAAGCTTCATTTTTAATATGGAAAACAAAGAGAAAAAAATCTACGTTGAAGACATCGATATAAAGGATTTTGAAAAGAATAAGGATAATCCAGAAATCCGCTTTCAATTACAACCCTATAATCCTACCTACCCCATGAAAGCCAGCGAACATATTTTTAAAATAACTGGGCAAGAAGATATAGCTAAATTAATTACTTACTTGCAAAATAAAGAGTATTATAACGACCAAAAACTTATCGAGTTTATTGATGCGAAAGCACCAGAGTTAAAAGATTATTTCTATAAAGCACCTATGCTTATTGATGAATTTAAGGAGCAAATAAGAACCCTATTTGGAGACGTTCCAGATTATCTTTTTGAGGGAGAGAATTATCTTGAAGTACTTGCTAAGATTATTAATCATCTTATAAAAAAGGAAACTGCCAACTTTGTAATTACTTCTATAAATAATGGTGAATTAGATGTTGATGAACAATATTATCCAATTGTTTATAGTTCATATTATAGGGTAGGTAAACTTAATTTTCACATCCCTTCATTTCATTTAATTATAACATTATGGGAGGAATTTTTAGAAAATAATTATTGGAAAGTTATGTTTAGTAATCATGAAACCATAACTAGAACTGAATTGAGGGGAATTATCCAATTTTATAATTTTTTAGGTAATCAATATACAGAATTTAGTGAGATTCTAACTAAAAATTCAAAAATACTAGATGAGGATATGGTTTGGTTTAAAAGAACTACATATAAAACTCTGCCTAATTATTATTCAAGAGTTAGTGCAACTATTAAAAACATAAAACTATTACATGGTGAAATTAAAAATCAAAGGGAAAGATTATTAACTAGGAAACAACATATTCAAGAATTAATAAATAAAAAAAGTTCAATTAAGAAAGAACAAATAGATGATATTTTAGGTGGAAAGTTTGGCATAATAAAATATAAGATGAAACAATGGATGGGGTTAAACAAATGAAATATGAAAAAGATGATAAAGTAAATGAGGAAATAAAGAAGCTGTTAAAGGAAGACTTTAAAAATTTGGAAGAGGTATCGGTGGCAAAAGAATTTGATAAAAGAATATCCTACTTTGTATCTAAACCAAAAAAATAGAACTTAATCCTTCCAAGTTCAGTTTTTATCAGCGTTGTGTGGATATTGTCCAACCCTATTGAAATGGTCTAATCTTCTTCTGTTATGTAGAAAGAATATGGATTACTGTTATACAAGATAAACCAAAGAAGTGGAAAGTAGGAGCAACTTTAAGTTATGTAAATGCTTTAGATGTTAGGTTTGAAAGATAATATCAGCCGAAGATGAACAGCCGATATTTAACAGCCAAAAATTGAACAGAGCCGCTTGGTTAGAAAGATTTTTAAAGCTAATAAACATAAGAAAGTTGTGAAAGAAGATTTACATTTTGAAATTAAATCAAGTTTGGGAAAAAGAATAAGAGTCACAAAAGGCTATTGGAACAGGATTGTTGAGACTAAACATGCAATAATGAAAGGCAAAGAAGAAATTATTAAAGAATCACTGAAAAATCCAGATGAGTTAAGAACAAGCAGAAAAGATCCAAAAGTGGTTTTGCACTATAAGAAAATAGATAAAAAATACTGCTGTGCTGTTGTGAAGCATCTAAACGGCGAAGGGTTTATAATCACAACTTACATGACTGACAGAATCAAGATAGGTGAAAAACATGAAACCAATTAAAATATTTTTTGACAAGACAGGAAATACATTAAATGTGTGGTTTGACGACCCCAAGAAAGAGACAATATCAGAGGAAACATCGGAGGAGATAGTTTTAATTAAGGATAAGAATGGAAAGGTTATAGGATTTGAAGTCCTCAATTACCTTTCAGTAAGCGATTTAAAGGATCTAAAAAACTTGCAAGTAGAAACTGAGATATTGGCTTAATACAGACTAGACATTACACGTAGTAGGCAGCGCAACATTAAACGCTCCTGTGATTAATACTACATTAGCTACTCAAAACCTTACTCTCACCAGTACAGGAGGCTGTGTCATCATCAGATTGAGTTAAGTAGGAACTTTAAATAATACTTTGCCATCTTCGCTTAATTCAATTAAAAACCCTTCAAAGTCTTTAGGTTTAGATTTATTTTTAAGTAAGATAGAAAATGAATTGAACAAAACAGTTAGCCTATCTTGTGTAATTCTTAACCATACAACTGAGAATATTTTCTCTTTTGGAAATACTATAGAGTCGCTGAAGTCAAAATCTCCTCAATTAAACAATTAGAGCCACAGCACGTCTATGACTTATCAATAGATGCCACTGGAAACTTCATAGCCAACGACATAGTAGCGCATAATACTTATCTTGCAACAAGCTCAGGCAAAGTCAGCACATGGTAAGTCCTAGGCTATACCTTAGAAGTATTTAGAAGCGACACATCCGTCTCTAGTTTCTATAACAATGTACAAGATAGTAATATTTATATATAAGCTTCCCTAAAGAGTTACATATTTAATACATATATAATCCATCTTCAATACATGATTAGTGCCTAAGTATAGTTGTATTTACTTATATAATACATATTTAAACCATTTTTAATCCACTAAAATGCCAGAAATAAGATTTACTGTTCCAAAAAAGTTAGACGACCTGATATGGAAAGTAGCTGAAGGGCTCGGTGTAGATAAGTCTGACTACATTAGGAGCCTTATATTAAACGATTTAAAAAAACACCTGAGAAAAA
>CAZBGH010000120.1:0-4813 GCA_964491335.1 uncultured Methanosarcinales archaeon
CTTGTTAAAATAAATCAGACTGGAGGTGGTGGAGGACCAGGACCATCAGCACCAACAACAAAATGTAAAGAGTCTGACAAAGGAGCAAATTACTTTGTAAATGGTACAACTTGTTTAACAGGGAATATAAGTGTTTGTAACTCAGATTATTGTCTCACTAATTCTACTTTATTAGAATACTATTGCAAAGGTAAGGAGGTAGGTAAAAGAGAATATAAGTGCCAAAAAGGGTGCAAAGATAACGCTTGCATAAAGCGTTAGACTGTATTAAAATAACTGTATCTAAATATATCTTTAGGCATCACATCAAAAAGACTACTTTAGATACTGCTAATTCCGAAAACTTTATAATTAGTAAAATAAAGTAAAGTGTTATGCATGAATTCAACTATAACCATAGTACAAGCCTATTGGTTGCTTCTATACCTTTGGTAATAGCATTAGTCTTACTGATACCATTGGTTGTTAATCAAAATGCCATAACCATAGATGCTGCAGGTTTTAAGCTTTCTCCAGTAAGAAATAATATGCCAATTATATTTAGCCTATTGGCTTTCATGCTCGGCTATATTACCCTAATAGGCTTATTTCTCTCTAAAGACTTAAAGGAATGGTTTCTTAATTTAAGGAATAAGCAGTCTGCAGGATTAAAGCATGTAAGCGTTAGAAAAAGAGATACAAAGAATAAAGAGTGAGTTGAAAGATTAATTATGAAGCTGCTACATGAGTTATTAATATTATTATAACTTGCAACGAGTGTGAATTTTGTATCCATGTCCGCTACATGATATGTTACAGCCATGATATAGGAACTTTGTTCCTAAATCCGTCACTACGTTCAGGATAAAGCGGACCTTGGCGAAGCCTCGTAGTTCGAGGCTCGTATGCAAGTTATATTATCGTTAGTATATTATACACAAAGTGGCGTAGTAATGCGAATTTAAGTATTAATTTTGTTATTATAATTATTATTTTTAATTTTGGTGGCGTCGTAGTACAAATTATTTTATTACATTTATTTTTATTTACTCTTTTTCTATGTCTACAAAATCATATTCTACTTCTCTTGTTGGAAGCTCTGTTGTAATGTCAAAAACGCTTCCTGAGAAGCTGGGGGAAACTATTTTTATGTTCATCATTTTAAATTCTACATCACATGGAGCAGATCCTAAAGGTATAGGATATCCTTCGCTTTTTAAAATCAATAAGCCAGAAGGCTCACATTTTGCATAGACTGTAATTATTCCATTGTGTCTAACCTGCTCATCAAATTCAATATGTAAAAGTTTATTTACATCAATATCCTCTATATCATCGTCTAATGCTTTCACTTTTTTTGTAATATCGTTACCGCCATTATGATCATCATCGTCGTCTAGGCTTCCATGATGTCTATCGAATTCTAGTGCTCTTATCAGGCTTACTGGTACGGGAGTTATTTTTTTGTCTGGCACTACATCTACCTTTGCGTCTTTATCTTTTCCTTTTACTCCAACACCCTTGAAGTCAGATTTACATTTTTCTTCAATCATTTTTTTAATCTCGTAATACCTCTCTTCTTCTGCTGCTTCTGTAAATTCCCACATTATTACAGGATCTGTCTCTAGGATAGAAGGAGGCTCTGAAAATATAATTTTACCTTGTTGTATTGCCTTATTCAATTCTTGAATTACACATTTTGGGATTTGTTCTATATATCTAAAAGTACCCTTACACTTTGTTATTGTAATCTTTGTGCTATCAGACCTATTACTTTCTTCAAATTTTCTCTTCAGGCATGCATCATTAGCATCAATTATTACATTACCTCCTAAGTTTACCTCTTCTTGTATATCGCTAATTAGTTCTTTCAAGTCCTTACTAGTTAACTCAATAGGTGTACTGTTAAAGGTGCAATCATAAAGCCCTGATTTAGGATAAATTCTTGTGCCTGCGCCTTTACCTTCAAGTGTAAGTTCAATTTTATTATCCCTTGGTTTAAGGCATAAGAAATAAGGGCTACTTAGATCAAGATAGGGCACATATAACTCTGTTTCTACTTCTTTTTGCTCTACAAGAAATGTATTTTTCTTAACCTTGTCCTTTATGGCATTAACTATTTGCGGGAAATCTTTGAATTCGCTAAAGCTAACGTCTTTTGATGTGTCAACTAAGTATAGTTTATCAAGGTCGCATAAATTATAGGTCTTATCTTTCCAGCTCCCAATAAGGGAAGATTGAAGCTTTGTTGCTTCTGATAGGTCAATATTCATAGTAATAAGTTTGCTCTTACAATTTTTCTCAGTAAGGAATTCTATGGATTTATACCCTACTATCATTATAGAGCCTAGTATAACTAGTGCAAAAAGAAAATTCATTGGTTGTGAGAGTAATTGGGCCTTTTTCATGTGCAAATATATAATGGAATACATTGAGCATGCATTCCCTCTTTTTTTATTATACTCTTTCTATTATAATTTATCTTATAGGCAGATTTTATATATGTTTCTAAGCATGTTTATTTTTTCTAAATATACATCATTCTAGCTAAATATTTTCTACTTTATTATCAATTGGTTTTCCATAATCTTTATATACCACTTTAACATACTAAAAGTTATGGAACCAACACTAAGTCCGATAGGAGGTCCGAGAATATTAACTCCAAAAGCAAGAGGGCATGGACCTTATAATGCTCTACCATTTAAATGAAGAGCTGGAGTTGAGATAAGGGGTGAATATGGATTCTTAAACTTAGCTGGCATTCATGTATTTAAAGGACCTTTATGTGCCTCTGATAATTCTAGAGCAGAGTTTCTTATTTTATGTGGAGCTTATGTCCCAGATGGAATTGATTTAACTAAATTAGATTTAAATGGTAGACTTTATGGACAAGGTCTGTTTACAAAAAATTTAAGATTAGGGGGTAGTAGTGATGATATTGACTTGTCTTGCTCATATGTAGAAGGTGAACTTGATTTGAGTGGTTTAGATTTTACTATAAGTTTGTATCTAAGAGATGGTATTTTTGAAACTGTTAATTTTGGACATGATTTTAATCGTAAATTCGATACTTTAGATTTACGCACTACAAGCATTTTAAGAGTTCAAGGAGTAGTGCCTGCAGGTATTCATACCATGCTTTTGGATGAAGAAACAAGGATTCCAGAAAGTTTCAGGAAATATTTAGAGCAATTTAGATAGCTCTATACTCCTAACTTTTATTCCATCAATACCTTTAATAATATAACACAACTTCTTTAGTTTATGAGGATATGGCTTGATATTAATAAGAGTCTTGAGCAAAATGCTGCTAGCTATTTTGAGAAAGCTAAAAAGGCTAGGAAAAAGGCAAAAGGTGCTAGAGAAGCATTATCAATTCATAAGAAAAAGCTAGAGGAGTTTGAGTTAAAATCCATCAAATTTGAGAGAGAGGAAAAAGAGAAGATTATAGAGAAAATTAGTGAAAGACAGAAAAAGGAATGGTATGAGAAATTCAGGTGGTTTATGTCAAGTGAAGGATTTCTAGTATTGGGAGGCAGAGATGCTACAACTAATGATATTCTTATCAAGAAACATGTAGAGGCTACTGATACGATTTTCCATGCAGATATAACTGGCTCGCCATTTTGTGTGATAAAAAGTGAAAGAAAACCATTAGGGGAGCAGACACTTAAAGAAACTGCACAGTTTTGCGCAGATAATTCGAGAGCATGGAAACTCGGACTATCTAATCTCGAGGTATATTACGTGAAACCTGAACAAGTAACCAAAGATGCACCCTCAGGAGAGTATTTAGGAAAGGGTGCATTTATGATTTACGGTAAAAAGAATAAGATGTTTGCTGATGTAAAGATAAGTATAGGAGTTACAGAGTATGGTAAGGTTATGGCTGCTCCAGAAGAGGCTTGCAAGAAAAATTGTGTTTATTTTGTTACAATAAGACCTGGAAGAATTAAGAAAAGTGATGCTGCAAAGAAAATTAAAAAGATATTTGAAGACAAAGGTGGAAAAAAAATAAGTTTAGATGATATAATGTCTGTGATGCCCCCTGGTGATTGCAGTTTCATGATTTAATGTCAACCAAAATGATAACTATAACAAAAAAAGATGTTAAGCTTCCAAAAAGAAAGAAGTCCAGTCATAAAGGAGATAATGGCTATGTTCTTTGTATAGGAGGAAGTAAAGAATTTACAGGGGCTGTTATTCTTGCAGGGCTTGCTGCATTAAGGAGTGGTTGCGACCTTGTAAAAATTGCAGCTCCTGAAAAAGTGGCATGGGCAATAAATGCCTATTCTCCTGATTTAATTACAGTAAAACTTAAAGGTGATTATTTAAGCCTAAGCCACTCATACGAGATTTTAAAAGAAACAGAGAAGCATGATGTAGTGCTTATAGGAAATGGATTATCATATAATGAGCAGACAAATAAGTTTGTTAATTTTATAATTAAGAAGATAAAAAAGCCTTTAATTATAGATGCTGATGCAATTAAGATGCTGAATTTATCAGAGATTTCAAATGCTATAATTACACCCCATCATAAAGAGTTTGAAACATTATTGAAGAATTCTGGCTATTCTAAGTTAAATAATATTAAAGATATGGGAAAAAAAGTTAAAGAGCTAAGCCAGGGAAAGTATATAGGTAATAATGTGATTATTTTAAAAGGGGAGACTGACTATGTTCTTTCTTCTAGAAAGATTTTGTGTAATAAAACTGGAAATCCTGGTATGACAAAGGCAGGAACTGGAGATGTTCTAGCTGGACTCTGCACAGGATTTTTAGCACAGGACAAAAAAAGGAATTTACTGCAAGCTGCAATAAATGCTAC